>CAZAHZ010000515.1:0-2013 GCA_964485055.1 uncultured Candidatus Cloacimonadota bacterium | reverse complement strand
TCAGAGGTAAGAAAAGGCTTACATATGATGAAAAAAAGAGAACAAATTATCGGAACAAAGATGTTACTCACGGGAGCAATGCTTCTGATGAGCCTGTTAATCTGGTCAGCAGATCTTGGCGAAACACAAAGCCGGATCATCGAATTAAAAAAGAAAGTATCTGATTTGGAGCAGGGATTTGCCGGAGACTGGGCAACAGCGAAAAAATCCGAAGCATTGCAGGAGCAGACGCCGTTTGAAAGTGACACGCGGTTTTTGCAGCGATATTTAATGGAAAGCAGTAAATTGCAGCAATCTCAGTATCAGCAGAAAAAAGTTATGCTTGATGAGCTTCATGATCTACTGGGCTGGCATTTTCAGACGCGGTCCATGGAAATTTCGCTTGATGCAGGTAAATATGATGCCAATACAGGTATCTGGCAGATAGAGATCAAACATCAGGACTGGTCAGCGGAAGAACTGCAATATGATTTGAGGATAAATCCAAAGCAGGCGGAAACGTTATATAATAATCGGGATCAGGTTGAAATATTTGGTGATATTATTTTTGATATGTGGGCACAACCGCAGCTCACTGAAATATTTATTTCCTGTGAGTCTGCCGGGATAGACACAAGTTTGAGCCTGGGGGCTCTGCAGCAATTCAGCCTGCCAAATGCAATGACATCAGTGGAATTCAGTGAAGACGGGAGCCGGTTACTGATTGGCTGCAAAGATAAGGCATTTCACGTTCTGGATATCGCCAGTGGCACGGAGCGACAGCCAATACGTCTTTACAGCAATATCAGGTCAATCCGTCAGCTTCCGGGCAAAAATCAGGCAGCTTTAGCGTTAACTGACGGTTATTTGCGGATTTACGATTTGGGTACGGAAAAGGAAATATCGCAGCAGCGTCAATATGGCAGCGTGGAAGACCTATCGGTTAGTGCGGATGGCAGATTTATATGTACTGCTTCACTTGCTAACCGTCTGCGTCTTTATGACTTGAAAACGGGTAAGGAAATGCTGGAACTGGAATATCCTTATGGGATCAAGACATGTGATCTTAGTCCGTCAGGTGATTTTCTGGCTTATGGCACGGAGCATGGTTACAATCAGCTTTTTGAATATGCGGTAGTGCGGGTATTTGCCATAGGCGAAAGCGAGTGGGCAATGGAATTTTCCAGCGACGGAGAAGTGGAATGCGTGCGGTTCAGCCCGGATGGCAAACTGCTGCTTTATTCCGGGTCAGAAGGCGAATCAGTGATAATAGACCTTGCCAGCCAGAAAAAGATCGCAACGTTTGAAAGAGCTTATCAAGCCGAATGGCTGCAAGGCTCAGACCTGATCGTAGGCATCGGCTGGGATCAGGAATTGAATGTTATCTCAACCCGCTCGCAGGACATCATCAAGACTATTTCCCACAGCGAGGATATCAAATGCTTCAGCGTCAGCGCCGACGGCAATTACGTAGCCATCGGCTCCGACAGCGGAGTTTATATCTATAAAATCTAAAAGAGTTTTTACCACGAACCACACGAACCACAAGAAAAAAAGCATAAATAAAAAAATCAGCTTTTTTAGTTGATCGTGGAGGAGATATGGGCGATATTTTGTATAAAGAGGAATGTTATGAAATTCAGGGAGCCCTCTTTAGAGTAAATAAAGAACTTGGTTCAGGATTTCTGGAAGCAGTATATCAAGAATGCCTGGAGAAAGAATTTACTTTGAGAAACATACCTTATGAAACTCAGGTAAAATTAAATTTGGTTTATCGGAATTTACCTCTAAATCAGAAATATTTTGCAGATCTGATTTGCTATAACAAAATTATTATCGAAATAAAGGCTGTCAGTAAACTAACTGACCAGCATGTTGCACAATTAATGAATTACCTGAAAATAACTGGTTTAAAACTTGGATTACTGGTAAACTTCTGTAACTATCCCAAAGCAGAGATAAAAAGAATTATTATAAATTAACTCAAGTTTCGCAGATGCGTAAACATGCTTAAATACGATGTATTACAAAATT
>CAZAHZ010000514.1:0-2024 GCA_964485055.1 uncultured Candidatus Cloacimonadota bacterium | reverse complement strand
CGATATTGATTACTTCATTTTGTGGACACCTGAAGATAAAAATCTGGAATTTATTGAAAATTATTCGGAAATCACGAACGGTACTATTGATAAACTCAAGATTTATGACCTGAACCAGCCTCTACGATAAGTTATTGCTGCTAAAAATGCAACTAGAGCAATCTAATTAGTCATTCGAGTGCTGCAGATACTTTTAACCCCAATTTCTGCTTTTTTCTCACGCCGGTTTTTGTGACTTACAGCACTATTTTAATCTATAAATAATGAAACAGGAGCACCAACAAAGCACAATATAGAAAAAAAAATTTGAGATTGTGCTTTGTTGTTCTGCCTGATAGCTGACAGATAGGTGGGAATAGTTCTATAGTGTTATAAATAAGGTGAAAAGAGCTATTGAGTCCATTATAGTTATAAATCAGGGTATCAAGAGGAAAGCAATTAAAAAACAGTTCTAATTAAGTCGTAAGTATGAAATAATTTGGAAGATTTGGGGAAATTTTAATAATTAATGAGCGAGTTGGTTCGGGCATGATATGGGATGGTAGATAGCTGGAGACAAAGCAAATGTTTGACAGGTAGTAGTGGATAAGCAAAAATATGCCAGGGTAATAAGGAGTATGGTAAATAAGTAATGCTTTCTAATTTTGCTTCAATTTCTTTAATTTGCGCCATTTGCTCAAATATCTCATCTATGAGTTGTGTGACAATAAATTGGGCTGTAATACTATTAACACCAATAGAATTTTTAGCCATTTCTTTAAGCTGGGTACCATTGATAGATAATCTCACTGCTCCATATTTTTTTAGCATTTTATCTAAGGTTGACACCCTTTTCTTACATAACTCATTGGTAAGCGCCAAATAAGCAACAAATGAAGGATATAATTAATTTATGATATAAAATATCATTGACAATCTCTACTTAAATACTCTACTTTTATAACAGTTACAATTATAGTGAATTCTAAAATAATATACTATATATTATCTATGTTCATTATTATATTTTTTCTAATATGCAATAAATATTATAAGTAAAATATTCTTTTAACAATGGTAGCTTTGAGAGAGCAACAAAAATTCTCATACTCTTCTTTTCACTTACATTAGTCCTAAAATCTATAACTTTCATACCTTCTACATTGTAGAATATTTTCTTGAATTCTTTTAGAGAATAACCATTTAGACCTAAATCTTGTATATTTATTATGTTCTTCTTTTCAGTATTATTAATTCTATTAATCAGTATTTTCTGAGGAATAATCAAGTGAAACCAAGGTAATTTATGTTTTAATCTATTGTGATCTCCCCAGGGACTATTATACAGTGGACCAAAACCTGTAACAATTTTGCCACCAATCAATAATTTATCTTTCATATCAAATAAAAGTTTATCCAAATCAATAATATGCTCGAATGCTGCCTTAGAAACGATAATATCATATTTATCATTAATTGATCTGAAATCAATGCTTTGAAAAGTTATTTTCTGTTGCAATTCTGGATAATTTGAAGCCAGATAGTTTGAAGCAAAATTGATTACTGATTCATCAATATCAACTCCAATTATTTTTTTTACCCCTTTTTGGGCAATATCAATTGTAAGTGAACCAAGTCCACAACCTAAATCCATAACATTCATACCTTTAAAATCTACTTGTGGGAATCTTTTAAAGAAGCAAGGGTTCCTTATTGTCTGTTCTTTTTCAAAATTCCGTAAATGCATTTCATACAGTGTATCCTCATTAAACATTTCAAATCCTCCATGAATTCTCTTTCCCATTTTTCTCGTATAAATAATTTTTCGATATTACAGTAATTCATGATGTATTTTAATTATAAACATTTTAATTATTAATTCCAATTTAAGTCAAGCCTTATATAAATCAGCAGTTAAGGATTTTGATCTTATTTTTAATCGCCATAAATGCTATATATATTGCTTTTGATGTAGTTACACCCGATTTTATGTTTGTCTGCCTGGCTTTGGGTTATCTTAATATTATCCTTACTCCTGCCTATTC
>CAZAHZ010000513.1:0-2034 GCA_964485055.1 uncultured Candidatus Cloacimonadota bacterium | reverse complement strand
TGGCATTTTAGTTTTATGCAAGGCGGTACCTGCTGTTACGGAAACCTGGTATTTATTCTGTTACTCTGACTGTAACTGATGATAATAATTCAACAAATACAATGATAAAAGAGGATTATATCACGGTAATGTACGGAGGTGTCCAGCCGGAAGGGAGCGGAACTGAGGATGAACCTTATCTGGTGGCAACGCTGGATAATTTATTATGGATCAGCAGACATGAAAGTTGCTGGAGCAGTTATTTTGTGCAGACGGAAGAGATAAATGCCTCAGATACTCAGAACTGGAATGATGAGGCTGGATTCAGTCCGATAGGAAGGATCAACCTGCCATTTTCAGGAAATTATAATGGAGACAGCTATAATATTGATGGACTTTATATCAATATGCCCGGAGCGGATAATATAGGACTTTTTGGATATAACAGCGGAGCATTTATAGAAGGTTTAGGAATAACTAATGTTAATGTAACTGGTCTTGATCATGTTGGCGGTCTGGCGGGATATTGTGATGTTTCCACAATCAGCGAATGTTATGTTACCGGAAGTGTGAGTGGACAATCTTATGTAGGCGGTCTGGTGGGAATTAATTATAATGATTCTATGATCAGCGAAACCTATGCTACATGCGAAGTGAATGGAGTAGAATTTATTGGTGGATTGGTGGGATTTAATAATAACAGTTCGACGGTCAGCAACAATTATGCCACCGGCAGTGTGAGCGGAAATGAAAGTGTAGGCGGTCTGGCGGGATACAACAGTAATTTTTCTTCGATCAGCAAATGTTATGCCATAGGGAGTGTGAGTGGGAATATAGAAGTTGGAGGCATAGCAGGGCGGAATTTTAATTCATCTGTTATCAGCAGATGTATCTGGAATACAGAATCTTCAGGACAGACAACCGGAATAGGAAATAATAGCAGTAATATATATAGTTTACTGGGCAGAACGACGGCTGAGATGCAGATGATGAGCACATATACGAATATTAACTGGGATTTTGCAGAAGAAACTATTAATGGTATTGAAGATTTCTGGGATATATATTCTAATTTTAATAATGGCTATCCCTATATATCAGACTTGTTAGGGTCACTTTATAATGGAGAATTACTGGTAACATTTTCTGCATTAACAATTTATGGCAGCAGTCCATTAACAGTAGCTTTCCTGGATGGATCAGTATCGGGAAGCACAATAGAACTATGGCAATGGGATTTCCAGAATGATGGAGTGATAGACAGTGATGAGCAAAACCCGATCTGGATATATAATGAACCGGGAGTTTACAGTGTAAGTTTGACCGTCTCAGATGACTTTTCTCGTGAAACATTTACAGAAATTAAAGAAGATTATATTACAGTAAAACCAGACTGGCAGGTGAATCCTGCGGATTATACCTATAGCGGGAGTATCTGGGGTGCTGTATATCTGGATTATGATCTGGTGGATCATACTGAAGGAATGCTGGGCTGCTTTGTGGGAGAAGAATGCCGGGGAGTGGGCAGTCTGGAAATGGGAACTATCATTGATTACACCTCAGAATATGGCTATATAGCCTTTTTGCCAATAGTGTACAGCATTGTGAATGCGGGTGAAACTCTCAGATTTAAATACTGGGATCCTTACGAAAATGGCGGTGAAATCATGAATGTCTGGGGAAGCCTGGAATTTGTTGCCTATATGGCAATAGGTAATGCAATTGAGCCTTATGAATTTCTGGCGGGACCTGATATTACGATTGAAAAGCCCTTAACAAGCGGATGGAACTGGTTTTCTGTAAATATTGATAATGAAGATATGGGGATCAACAGCGTGCTGGCAACTATAGGAACCATTGGAGACAATATCAAAAGCCAGACTCAGAGTGCACTCTACTATGCAGGAACGGGCTGGTTAGGTTCGTTGAATAATTTTAATGCTAATTCCATGTATATGATCAAACTGGCAGAAGCAGACACACTGGAATTATCGGGCATCCCGGCAAATATCTGGCAGGTGGAGTATAACGTTATTCCGGGCTGGAACTGGATAT
>CAZAHZ010000512.1:0-2057 GCA_964485055.1 uncultured Candidatus Cloacimonadota bacterium | reverse complement strand
TGGTACACTTTTCAATTAAAATACTGGACACTTTTGAATAAGTATTTACAAATATTATTATCTAAATTACTCTGGTTAACGATAAATGCTTTATTAATCAGGTATCACATTTAGAGAATCGTTAACCTGATAGCAGTAACCATCAAAAGAATATTTAATCAGTTTATCTACTTCTATCTCTTCTAAGTCCTCTTCCTCATAATCAACGCCCTGTAACTTTAAAAATAGATCATAATATCCATTAGTGATAGATTCCCTGCTTATCCAGAATTCATATTCTACAGAACTACATTTACTATTTTCATCTAAGGGTCGTTTATCTTCATAAGTTGTGATCGTTTCTTGAAATACAACAGCAAAATTTTCATTAATTTTCGACACTAAAGTGATTATTGTCACATATGTACCCATACATAAATCACTTATCTCAAATTGAAAAGCCATAACCTCGGGAGCTATTTCTGTGGTCTCACAACCTGGAAACCTGTTGTTTGTTGGGATTTCCCCAATATCCATAGTTAAGGTTGTCAGTTCATATTCTTCTTTCACAAGCTTATATTCTGCGACTCCATAAGTCTTATCAAAAGCGTGAAAAGTTCGTTCATTTTGGAAATCCCGGTATTCTTTTTCTCTAAAAAAAATATATATATAAGATTCGCCATTAAAATCCAGGCGAATTGTTTCTCTGTAAACGTAGTCGGATGGTTGAGGCTTATGATCGTCGCAGAAGATATTGTTCATAATATTCTCAATGTCATAAAATTTAGCATAGGGGGTTTCTGCATAGTACTCCTTTACTCTTTCCTCATAAGTCTTCCTTTTAATGGGTTCTTCAACAGGCTGATTATCTTCAGCAGGATTTTCTTCGTGAAATACTAGAAAAAAAAAGGACATGATAATCCCGATCACAATTCCAAGAATGATCTTCTTCAAATTTTCCTCCTTTTTATAAATTCCTGACGCCCCTTCATAAATTCATAGTTATCTCTTTACAGGATTACAATCCTTAATTATTCTCTTCTCCATCGTTCTTTTAACGTTCATAATTACCTTCATTATCAGTTCTATACTACAATCTAAAAACTGCCAACAGTCTCTCTACCCGTCAAGAGAAAAATTTACCGGATTAAACTCATCCCCATCAACAAAGTTCATTACCCAGCTAAGTCATCCGTGAACCGCTGGCGGTACCCCGCAAGTCCATCCTTCGCACAAGGCTACGGCACGGTCTTTGAGGGACGCAGATGATGACCATGAAAACCTCCAACAACCTTCCTGAATTTACCTGCCATCTCCCCGTGTCTGCGTCCCACTTGCGGAATACGCCAGCGGTACACGTCCACTTAGATAACAACCTTTAATTCAAATAAACCCGACATAGTCCTCATGCTAATTATATTCCTGCCTTATATATTCTCTTTTTCCGTGCCTTCGGTGTTTTCCGTGGTTAATAATTATTACTATTGTTCTCTTTAATTTATTTTAATTTTTCTTCATAAAATACAAAATTCCCCATTTTCTGAAGTCATTTAGCCCTAATTATAAGCATATAAATCCGTTACGTTAATTTCCCGTCCACCTCAATCTCACTGTGACTCCAGAGTGGCTTCTCTGTGGGTTACAAGAGTATGAAACAATAAAATCCATTCCTATACTTTCAGTATAATCATGGAAAGATAGAAGTACGTTACAACAAAATGAGTACTAATACTCTATTTTTCACTATCTTTATCACGGTCTTACTCCAGACTTGTCATAAGTTAACCGCAGAGATAGAAAAGTTGCACACGAAACGATACCACATATTATCGTTGAGTCGTTTGGAGTGCGACTGGTAAGGGATTGCCTAAATATTTTTAACGCAAAGGACACAAAGGGGCAGAGGACGCAGAAGATGAGGGAAAGAGGGGAGAAAAAATTAAAAATGTGAAGATGAGAAAATGAGAGGGTGAGAAATGGGAAGATTTATTTTTTTATTTTGTTTTAGAAAGAAGCGGGTTATTTTGAATAATCCGACAAGATAGAGCCATTAGTCCGCAGTTTTAGAGCCACCTCTC
>CAZAHZ010000511.1:0-2060 GCA_964485055.1 uncultured Candidatus Cloacimonadota bacterium | reverse complement strand
GAATTTGAATTGATTCTATAATTCCCACCCCTCTGATCGAAATAAAAAAATTAGAATTGACATGTTTCCTGATTTGATTATACTAACTTTAAAAAATAAGCGATTGAGATATCGGAGGTTTTAGAATAGGAAAAATGGACGTAGTCATAAAAGAAGTAAAAAATAAAAAAGATATGAAAAGCTTCATTTCATTTCCATATAAACTCTATAAAGGGAATAAATACTGGATACCGCAATTAAATAACGATGAAATGAACCTCTTTTCCCCGGCAAAAAATCCTGCTTTTGAATTCTGCGAATCAAAACAGTGGCTGGCTTATAAAAACGAAGTAGTGGTGGGACGAATTGCAGGCATCATCAATCACCGCTTCATCGAAAAGTGGCAGGATAAATCCTGCCGGTTTGGCTGGATTGATTTTATTGATGATGAAAGCGTCTCCAAAGCCCTTCTTGATACTGTGGAAAACTGGGCAAAAGAGAAGGGGCTTAATGTAGTGCATGGACCCTTGGGTTTCACTGATCTCGATCCTGAGGGTATGTTGATTGACGGTTTTGATGAACAGAGTACTATTGCCACTATCTATAACTATCCTTATTATCCCGAACATCTCATCAGGCTGGGATACATTAAAGACGTTGACTGGATGGAATATGAGATTATTATTCCCGAAAAGGTACCGGACAGAATTGAGAGAATCGCCCAGATTGTACAAAAAAAGAATAAACTGCGGATACTTCATACTAACAAAATTAAAGAGTTAAGACCATATTTCTATGATGTATTTGAGGTGCTGAATAATTCTTATAAAGATTTGTATGGTTTCATCCCCTTAAGCGAAAAGCAAATCACAAAATATATCAGGCAATATATCAGCTTTGCGAGTCCTGACTATATTAGAATTATTCTGGATGAAAATAACAAGGTTGCTGCCTTTGGACTTACATTCCCCTCTCTCTCAAAAGCTTTTCAAAAAGCAAAAGGGTCTCTCTTCCCACTGGGATTTATTTATATCCTTAATGCCCTGAAATATAATAATCTCATTGATCTATATCTGATTGCTGTCCGACCTGATCTCCAGGGTAAGGGTGCAAATGCCTTGCTTTTGAGAGAATTGATTAACAGTTATATTGACCACAAGTTTGTCAAAGCAGAAACTAATCCCGAACTTGAGAGTAATATTAAAGTCCAGGATCAGTGGAAATTCTTTGACCGCCGGCAGCATAAAAGACGAAGATGCTTTATAAAGTATTTCCAAATTTATTAGTGTGAAATAATTACCAATATGAGAAATTATAAAAGAGAAATAGTAATCCTCTGCCTGCTTTTACTGGTAATAACGGCTGTATTCTATTTTATTAACCTCGATATCGGTCTGGAAAAAATGTTTTATAACCATAACGAGGGCTGGTTCAGGGCAAATGTTGTTCCCTGGAAACAAATCCGCGATTATTCCAATCTACCGGCACTTTTACTTTCGGTTTTTGCCCTGGTTGGTCTGATTCTCGGCTTCAATTTCCGCCGTTATGCCCCATATCGCAAGATATATCTCTATCTGGTCGCCCTCATGCTGATTGGTCCTGGGCTGATTGTTAACCTGGTTCTCAAAGAAAACTTCGGACGTCCCCGTCCTCGCTCTATCACTGAATTCAACGGCAAATATCAGTATGAAAATCCGCTCGCTTATGATGCTTCCAGTCCCGGTAAATCCTTTCCCTGTGGTCATGCTTCCATGGGATTTTATTTCTTTGGTATCTATATTTTATTTCGCAATTCACGCAAATTCCTGGCTGCTATTGGATTGAGTCTGGGATTAGTCTGGGGAGGACTGATTGGCTACACAAGGATGCTCCAGGGTGGTCATTTCTTTTCCGATGTGATCTGGAGCGCTGCTTTGATTTATCTTCTCGCTCTCTGGCTTTTTCATCTATTCCGCTTTCCTCCCTCTCTCACTGTTACACCTCGAGAACTGAGTTCCGGCAAGAAGAGGATGTGGACTGCTGTCATCAGTATTGTCATCGTTTTCCTGATCCTGGCTGTGCTGCTTGCCACTCCCCGCTCC
>CAZAHZ010000510.1:0-2061 GCA_964485055.1 uncultured Candidatus Cloacimonadota bacterium | reverse complement strand
CAAACGTCCAGTTCCACGATGTTGGGGAATTGGTGGAACTGTCAGTGAACTGGACATTAAGTGGAGCGGTACCGAAGGTAATATTGGCGGTGAAATTGGTGATAGTTTTTTCATTATAATCTCCACCGATTACACAGAAATGGGTACAGTTAGTAAATGAACTTTCCAAAGCTGTATTGGCATTAAATCTAATGTGATTATTATTAATTGGGGACAAACCACCATAGAATAGCCCTAGAGAATTTTGAACGTATATTTTCCCATTTTTGACAGATATTATAGATGATACATAAAAATTATCATAAGTTAAATTATAACTTGGTAAATTATAATAAAATGATTCCAAAGTAAGATCCCATATTATATTCCCAGTATCGGCTGATAATGCATAAAGTTTTGAATTTAGAGATTTATCTTCATTTAAATGTATAGCACCCACATAGAGAATATCATTTGCAATTGAAACTTGACAAGACACCTTACCATCAATAATAACTTCCCAGATACTCTCACCAGTTTCTGCATCGAGAGCTAATATGTTATGATCTGAATTTGCAACATACAATACTCCATCTGAAACGGCAATGCTTGAATAAAAAATTTCAGGATTATATTCAAAATCTGTACCTATATCCCAAATTATTGCCCCTGTCTCTGCATTAAGTGCATAAATCCGATAAACATCTTTTATAGGAAAATAATCATACCCTCCAAAAAATACAGTCCCGTTTGAAACAGTAGGACAAGAGTAATAACTAAAATCGGTTTTAAAATCCCAATTTTTCAAACCTGTTTCGGCATTAATAGCATAGATTATCCCACCTAAATTAGCTATATACATTACCCCATCTGAAAATGCAGGGCTTGAGTAATGGGTATATACTTGTGTAATATTTAGATCAGACTCCCAGATTTTTGAACCGGTACTACTATTATGTGCATAAACCTTATCACCAGCTACAAATACAACACCATCGACAACTGTAGGACTTCCCTCACAGTAACCGATTTCAGACACCCAGAATAGTTCGCCTGTTTCTGCATCGAGAGCTAATAAGTATCCATTTGAATCTAATTCATTACATACAACATATACAATACCGTTTAAAACCGCTAAATATGAGTAATAAGTATATGGATATGAATAAGTAATATTTGGAATATCCGGATCAGACTCCCAATTTATTTCACCGGTTTCAGAATTGAGAGCATATATTTTATCTCCTGTAAAAAATACGGTATTATTCACAATAATTGGTTCAGAAAAATTACCTGAAATTTCCCACAATTTCATATTCCCCGGCCTGGTACCACCATCATCATACTCGCCGGTATTTCCAAGATTTCCCCGAAACTTCCACCCAGGAGCGGGTTCAGATTCAGACCCTGACTGGTTCAAATAGGTTTGTACTTCAGATACAGCAACTGATGAAGTGATAGAACCCCTCACGCTTGGGCGGTCATCATTTACTATTGGATCCATTCCCCCAATAGCAATAATGTCATCAGATACCGGAGCGAGGGATCCTGTGCTAGTTGCGCTTGCAGTGCTTATCAGCAGGCAGCAGACCAGGATGCAGAGAGCACCAAAAATCCCTGCGTTCGATATTGATTTCGAAAAAAGTCCTAAGCGACAGGATTGATATCGTATAAAAACAGAGGAGTGCTTTATCTTCGATTTATGCCGTGATTTTCTGTATTCCTCTCTTTTATTCCATGATAACTGTGTCATCTTTATCAGGTATCCAGACATTTCATCCTCTTAATCAGTCTTTCTTTGGACTTCCGTACCGATAGAGATTTATTGCGAATGAGAAAAGAAAAGAGTTGTGATTTGTTTACAACTAAGGCTGATGTTTTATTATCCTGATAACGGGCTTAAAACCCCATCGCTGCCCATATACAGCCAGTACCCGTGCCCTGGATACATATTCCGTGTATCAGCAAATTGACCGGATCCCCCGTTAATAATCCCATTCTCGTACCGCTGACCCAGACCATCAAACCCAATCGCACTCACCCAGGCATCCTGCACCGAGAGCAGGGTGTCACGGGCGGTTG
>CAZAHZ010000509.1:0-2063 GCA_964485055.1 uncultured Candidatus Cloacimonadota bacterium | reverse complement strand
TTACAGTAAAACAATGTCATACTTCCGTAGAAGATCATGGAGGTGGCATTTATATTGAAAATCGGAATGTGACCATTGAGAATTGCATTATCGAGCAAAATGTTTCCGATAATAATGGAGGTGGCATTTATTTTACCGGTGATGATGGTTACGTCTTGACAATAACAGATTGTACTATCATAGGTAACAGTACAGATGAGAATGGAGGTGGAATTTATTTTTACGGAACAGGTGCTGATGAATTGATAGTAAATAGTGGCAAAATCGAAGATAATGTAGCTGTTCAGTATGGAGGAGGAGTTTATTGTGAAGGAGACGGAGACCAGGTGATAACACTGACAGGCTGCATTATTCGAGATAATTTGAGCAATATTGATTCGTCAATATATGGAGGAGGCGGTGTTTGTTGCATAGATGTTGAAATAGATTTCGATGAATTAACAATATATAATAATGCAGCAGATTCTAATGGAGGGGGAATTTTTGTAGAAGCCACAGAATTTGAGAATCCTGAAGCTGAATTTGATAACCTTTTAATATACGAAAATCATGCTGGAGGGCAGACAGGAGGACATGGTGGAGGAATCTGCATACTGAATGTAGGTGATGCAGAAATGAAGATCAATAAATGCTCAATAGTATATAATACGGGTGATGATCAATTGTATGGTGGAGTCTATGTATCATCTCATTCAGTTGATGTAGTTAATAGCATTGTATATGGTAATGATGGCACAGAAGGAGAACCTCAATATGTTCAGCCTGCTAATACAACTACCACATATAGCTGTATAGGATTATCATCGGTGTATAACGGAGCCGGTAATATTAATAGTGATCCTCAATTTGTAGATGCCGGCAATGATGATTTTCATCTGGACTGGAACAGCCCGTGTATGGACACGGGTGATAATTCATATCCTAATGATGATGACGGAACCAGATGTGATATGGGCGCTCTTGTAGCAAGAGACCATGATAACGTTCAATTTACATTAAGCCAGACCGGTAATGAAAATTATACTTGGGTAGGGTTTCCAAGATTGGATTTCGGTGAATCAGAAAATGAAGGTGGTTTTGTGGAAGCCACTGATATGCTGGAATATTTTACGTATCCTGATCCCGAAGATCCGCCTGATTATATTTATACCTGGTATCAAACAAGTGCTTCATATGTGTTGGATGGATATTGGGAATATAATAATTATGACTGGTATCCTGATCCATGCAATAATCTGATCAACAGTACTCGCGGCTTTAAATTCAAAGTCTGGGATAGTGGCTACGGAACCAACTTAAGGGTATTCGGTGATGTAATTCCCGGTGACACAGATATGACTTTTGATATTAATTATGTAAATAACTGGATCTGTTATTTCCTGGAAGATGTTCAAAATGGATATGATGCTATTGATGCTACAACATTAAGCAAATTGAAGTATGTCACAACTAATACCTGGACTGCAGTAAAAACTAATGATGTCTGGACCTGGCCCTCACCATGTCTTTTGAAATATGGAGATCTGGTAATACTAACTAACGACGGACAAATCAGACCATTTGATTTTGAATGGCAGAGACCTGCCCGAACAGATGTAGAACCATATGAAAGACCAGTTCCTACGCAGTTCAGTTACAATGAAGAAATTGAATATCTGCCGGTATTTTTGGATTTTAACGGTAATGCCCCTCTTGAAGTAGCCGTATATGTGGATAACGTCTGCAGGGGTGCTGAAGTTGTGGATACCGACAGTTTATTCCAGCTAAGAGCTTATGTTCTGTAGGAAGAACCCGGCTATGAACTGGAATTCGTAGCCTATTACGGCAGATCAGAAATGCAGGTAATGGATTACCAGATCAGGAAAGAATATAATATTCAGCATACTGATAAACTGATAACCGGCAACCTGGGAGATTATGCCTTTATCGAATTTGGTGAGCCTTTGAGTGATCAGATTCCGGAGCTCGAAGTGGAGATGAAAACATACCCTAATCCCTTTAATCCAACGATTACTATTTCATTCCAGGTAGCGGAATTTGGTAATATTGATCTTGACATCTAT
>CAZAHZ010000508.1:1459-2065 GCA_964485055.1 uncultured Candidatus Cloacimonadota bacterium | reverse complement strand
GACAGACCCATGTGTCTGCCCTCTTTTCATGTTTCAACGCTATTATAAATTAGCTGGGGTTCAGGTTAAATAAGGGCAGACACATGGGTCTGCCCGTACAATAGAAGAGACAATTTTTGGAATTCCAGGAGGATGGCAGATTTTTATCTGGTGGAAGGAGGGGAAAAAATAATAACGAGGATGATTTGGATACGATAGGTTGTAATACAGTCACAGACAAATACTGAGCACTTCTAAATGCATATTTTCAGGTTGTACCATAAGAACACAGCTTAGCTCTATATGCCAGGAAAAAAAGTGTAGTCTAATAGGAAAATTAGTAATAAATCATTTTAGCTGAAATAACAAAATAAAATAACTTGATCATAATATAATCAATAGCTTAGCACTACTAAACGAAAAAAAAAATATATTTTAAAAAAAAAATTGACAAAAGAATAGCAAAAAATGAAATTCTGCACAGCATATTTTCGAGGAGATAATAAATGACAAGAAACTCAAGGTTGATACTTATTTCAAGCAAGCAGAAAAATTATCCCCCCCCCCCCCCCCCCTTGTTAAAACCTCTTTTAAAATAAAAAAGAAAAAAATTTATAAAAAACACCC
>CAZAHZ010000508.1:0-1449 GCA_964485055.1 uncultured Candidatus Cloacimonadota bacterium | reverse complement strand
CTGTTAAATACTTTTTATACCAAATCTAATTCTGCTGCCCCCCCCCCCCCCGTGAGTTTATAACGCCTCTTTAATACTACAAGGATTAAACTTTAATGAAGACCCAGCTAATCTCTGCAAATATAAAAATCACGAAATCTTATTCCACCTTGGAAGGTGCAATTTACCTTAGCTACTCTCTGCATTATGTTTACATGATGGCAGAGAAAAAATCAAATTTCCATCATCCGGGAACTGGTTTTTATAGATTGAATGATAACACTGATTTTTTGGAAACCGAAAAATCTCAACCGATTTTAAATTAGAGGAAATTATGGAGAAAATACTTATAACAATACTGTTACTATGCAGTTTTTCAGTTTTATTAGCTCAGACTACATGGTATGTTTACGAGGAAAATGAAAACAGGGACGCAATTTACCAAGTAATACATAACGATGCTGATCATGGAGATGAGATTATTGTTTATAGATATGGCGGAGGAGGTCAGGGAACTTATGGAGGTTTTGATTATGAGGGCAAAGACCTTGATATTCACAGTCAAAACTATAATTCGAAAGTCCCTATTTACGATGTAAATAAGGATGTCATTATCGACATGTCAGAAATAACTATCATTAATTGGAACGCTTCACCAAGCTTACGTGGCTTTACAATAACCGGTAGAAGTGATGCAATCGGAATTCAGCTTTCGGATTTAGGTGTACTTTATGCTGATATTGAGCACAATGTAATAGACGGTGTAGAAATAGGGATATTTCTTGAAGAAAATCTCGGTGGTATTGATTTAAGTGATAATGAGATCAAGAACTGCGATATTGCTATTTCAAATCAGGAGACCGTTTCAGGAGGAGGAAGCGGCGATGACTTTGTTTACAACAATATACACGACAATGAGATCGGTATTTATCTTGGCTTGTATTCCAATACATTTATCAATAATAGTACTATCTATGATAATACAGTGGCAGGTATTCAACAAGAAGATATATCAGATCTAAGTGTCAGCGATTGTTCAATATATTCTAACGATATTGGGTATTCCTGTGGTCTCGATGTGGATGCTGACATTAGTTACAGTTTATTCTATGATAATTGTATATCAATCTACCTGACAGATGATTATTACGCAGAAGATAAAGAACTCACATTGTCACAATGCACAATATCAAATACAGACCCATATACGGCTGATAATGGTATTTATGTGGATGACAACAGTGACCTTACTATTATTAATTCCATTCTCTACGGAAATGCCAGGCAAATAGATGATCATGGCGGTACGATCTCAGTTACTTATTCAGATGTAGAAGGAGATTATACCGGTACGGGTAATATTGATTCTGATCCATATTTCTGCATGGAAGCAAATTATGAATTTCATCTAATGGAAGGCAGTCCTTGTATTGATACAGGGGCACCAAACCAAACCGACAGTGACGGTAC
>CAZAHZ010000507.1:0-2070 GCA_964485055.1 uncultured Candidatus Cloacimonadota bacterium | reverse complement strand
GTTAAAAATGTAATTGTAGTTTGAGGATTAAAAGGATTAGGGTAGTTTCCCAGCAGTCTGGTTTGCTGCTCGGAGATTTCGTTTTCATCATTATCAGATTGGTCATAATAAAGTGCTCCAATATCGCCTGTTGTACCGTCATGATCCATATATTGAGCAGCAGGATTACCAGCATCAACTGCTGGAGAATTTGTTGTCAGATGATAATCGCTATTCTCAGGATCTGCAAACAACGGATCAAGAAATAAATTGTAATATACATCACAGGAGTCTCCATTGATATTTTCGCTTACCAGTTCCCCGAATCCAGGCGGAATTATATAGACAGCCGCCGTATCATTCTCCCAGAATAGATTATATTCCAGTGATGTTGAGGCTGTAACAGTATTAATTCCACACATATTATCATAAAAAATATTATTGAAGACAAAAGAGCTATAATATTCATCAGTTCCACAATACATCCCCCAATTATTATTGCAGATAGTATTATTGTAAATATTGATATTGCCATCTTCAATGTATATTCCGGTTTCTCCATTATTATTTATAATATTGTAACTTATAGTACTACTATCATATCCTGATATTAGAGTTTTATAAATCCCATTATTGTTGTTACCTGTGATAACATTGTAACAGATTACCGGATAAGAATTATAGAAGTAATGTATTCCGTCACCATCATTATTTAAAATTTGGTTATTATTAATGACAGGAAAAAACGGAGAATCATCAGAAATAATATCTATCCCCATTAGCATACCAAATGATATACCATGAGAACCGTTATTTCTGATTATACTACCGGTAATTTCATCAGATTGTGAAGTACCAAATAATATTCCACATTCCTCGTTATCATAAATTTCACTTCCGGTTATTACCAAAGATGAATTATTAATAGCATAAATACCATAAGAATCATTATTGTAAATATTACAGTCAGTTATTGTTAAATTACTGTAATAATCTGCGCAAATGCCATGATAAAAAGAATTACTGATCTGGCAGTCAGATACTGTAGCTTCCGAATAGTTTAAACAGTAAAAACCTCTACTCGCATCTGAAATAATTGTATTACTAATTACCGGATATGAATAATTTGAGCAAATACCCCAGTCCTGCCCTTTAATATTGCAATTATTAATAAACGGTGCAGAGGAGGTCATACATAATACCCCAGCCCGTTCATTGTCACGAAATGTACAGTTACTTATCTCAGGTGACGCTAAATTTTCACATAATATGCCATAATAATTGTATTCTATCCTTGAATAAGAAATAATACTATTTGAAGAGTTATTTCCCTCAAATTTAAGTTGTTCCCAATCATCAATATCCGGAATATCCTGACCTGAGGTAAAATAAATAGAGTCTGTTTCAGTACCCTCAGCCAGCAAAGTTCCGCTTATCGTAAATGAATAATAATCCATGAACCTGACAATCACTCCTGGTTCTATGATCAGAGTATCACCACTATTTACGATGATGTCATCAAATACTGAATAGATATTGTCATTGCTCAGTATTCCACTCAAACTTCCCATAAGTGCTTCTTCTCCGGGTATTACTTCGATATAATCCTCTTTCATAAAAGTATCTGAGCCATTTTCATTATAAGCACTAAGAGTTACTGAATAATTGCCACTGTTTTCATAAATATGCAAGGGTTCGCTTTCCGTACTTGCTTCTCCATCACCAAAATCCCAGAGATAAGTCTCTGCCCCGTAAAGAGAAAGATTAGTAAACTGCACTGCTAAAGGTGCTCCACCCAGTAATGGTGATGCAACGAAATCTGCAAGTGGTATCAATGGTCCCTGCGGATAATACAAAGCTCCCAAGTCTGCAACCGTGCCATCCGGATCGATAAAAGCATGATCTGGATTACCGGCATCAATTGCAGGTGAATTTTCCTCTAAATGATAATTTACATTAGCCGGATCAATAAATAGTGGATCTATAAAGAGGTTATAATAAATATCACATGCATCACCATTAGCATTCAATTCTGTCAATTCTCCAAATCCGGGAAGTATTTCGCCTGTAATGTAATTCTCATTTGACCAG
>CAZAHZ010000506.1:0-2073 GCA_964485055.1 uncultured Candidatus Cloacimonadota bacterium | reverse complement strand
GATATTCCCCTTGCGTAACTTCATACTTCCCTATATAGAAATCACTCACTGTCACGCTATGTACGGGCTTCTCGTCATCCTCGCCATCATTTGAGCCCATCTGGAAAGTGCCTCCTTCTACAAACACCATATTTTCATTAACATCACTCCCCTCTTCCAAAATTATTTGCTTTACTACTGTATTATCGGCTATCAAATGAAATTCCTCTTTATGGATTTCATACACATCTGCACTTACTGTCAGCTCATAACTTCCCACAGGAACCTCGGTAAAAGTTTCTCTGCCGGTTGCAGTATAATGCTCTCCAGCATCTCCCTTCAGCTCGATCTTTGCATCTGAGGGAATACACATCACCTGGATCGTTCCAGTCTGCACTTCCGGATACATTTCTATTGTCTCTTCTGCTTTAGGTTTCAATGTTATCACTCTGGTTATTGTTTCCGCTTTAGGCATTTCAACTGTAACTGTAAGTATTTGAGGTGCTATTTTTTTATTGACAAATCCACCCTTATAACTCTCCCCATTGAATTTCACAGTCGCATTGGCATGCGTTTTTACTGTTAAGGTTGCTCTGATATCTGTCAGGTTATAATGTTTTTCTGTTTCAGGTTCCATGATCGTAATCTGCTCATCAATAGTATCATAATTCTCTTTTTCTACCCGAATCGCATAAGTTCCAGGAGCATAAAAATTCTGCAGCGGGGTTACTCCCAGCTTCATATTGCCGTCTATAGTAACGGTTGCTCCCTCAGGTTCAGAAGTTATCTTCACCACTGCCGGCATTGCCGGAACCAGGTTAAAATTAAACGAATTATTAGTCACAGATACATCTTCAGTAATTGACTGCGTCCCAAAGCCATCCTTCTTTATTTTTATCTCCCGTTCTCCCTGGTTCACGCTCACAGTCAGCATCTTGTTTTGAGTAGTTCCCATTAAATCACCATCAATATAAACCTCTGCCCTGGACTGGTTACTGCTGATCATTATTGGCACTTCCGTAACTTTCTTTTCACCCGTAATTTCCAGATGATATACTTCACCGGATTTCAGGTTACTTATTCCATACGTAGCCAGCACTACCTTCAAAGGTTTAAAGCCTTCTGCATGCACATCAATTGCCCGTTCACCAGGTGACACATACACATTCCACCTGCCCATTGCCGGATTTGTTATCTTACCAACTGCTCCATTCCAGGGTTTAAAATCCATATCAACATCCAGATCAGTGATAAAAGATACCAAAGCTGCCTGCTTCAAATTGGCATCCAGTTTATCGCCCGGCACAATTTCCCCTGCTGGTTGCGTAGCTTTGCCCACAATAGAAAGCGTATTCAGTTCCACAGTATGTAAACCAATAAATGTAAAAAGATAAACTATCAAAAATGCAAACCCAATATATTTTCTACTCATTCATACCCCCGTAATACAGAAAACTATTTACTTTGTACGAATATACAGACAATACATTTTTCCTGCAAGAAAAAAAATAATCTTCTATTCCCTCCGTGCTCTCTGTGAACTCTGTGGTAAAAAAAAAGTGGGACACAGATGAGGACCCCGATTATCCATAACTTGACTGTCAGCTTCCCGTATTTGCATAGATTTCTCAATTTGGCATCAATAAGAATAATTGGACAAATCAAAGGGCAACAATCAATTTGACTAAGTAATGATCAGGGAGTATTGTCGATGAGAATAATTGATAAAGAAATTTTGAAGAAGATAGCAGAAACAGCCCAGGATTTTGGGCTCAAAGAACTCTTCCTTTTTGGTTCGGTACTAAGAGAAGATTTTAATGACAACAGCGATATAGACATAATGGTCGCCTTCAAGGAAGGTTTACATATATCTTACTTTGATCTATGTGCGTTGAGTGAAAGATTAGAAGGTATATTCAATCGAAAAGTTGATCTTATTGAAAAAAATGCTCTCGTCAATCCCTACAGACGTCAGGAAATTTTGAATACTGCCAGGAGAATCTATGCAAATTAATATCAAAGACAAAGCTTATATATGGGATAAGCATTGCGTCATAAATAGGTATAACAATTTGACGAAGTAATTTTGAATTT
>CAZAHZ010000505.1:0-2079 GCA_964485055.1 uncultured Candidatus Cloacimonadota bacterium | reverse complement strand
TACGGGGGTATTAATGAGCAGGAAATATCTTGGGTTAGCATTTATTTTAGTTTTTCATTTTACATTTTTCATTTTAAATTCTGTTGAGATGAACTCGCTTTCTATTGTGGGCAAAGCTATGCAACCAGCAGGTGAGATTGTGCCTGGTGATAAACTGGATGCCAATTTAAAGCAGGCAGCATTGGTATCTTTTATCACTGATCTGGATGTTGATATGGATTTCAAACCCTGGAATGGAGCAGTTGGCAAGATAACTAATCCGGCAATGGGCAGATGGAACGTGTATGTGTCGCCTGGTGAACGGGTAATTGATGTGCATGCTTTGGGATTTGAGCCGATAAAAGTGGTGCTTTCCGAATATGGTATCCGGAATATAAAATCAGGAGAAGTTTATCATCTCCGGTTAACCGGTGAAAAGAAAGTTACGGAAGTTCCTGTAGTTATCACCTGTAACCATTCCGGGGCAGAGGTTTATATTGATGGTGATTTAATGGGAACTACTCAAAACAAGATGCTGACTGTGAGCGTGAACCAGGGAGAACGGGAGATAAAAATAAAGAAGGATGGCTTTGGGACGCAGTCAATTACTGAAGATGTATCTGTGACTAATAATTCGTTTAATTTTAACCTGGTTCCGGCAATGCCTGCAGTAGTGAAGATAACTTCTGATCCTGAAGGGGCAACCGTTACTATTGACGGTAATATGAAGCTGGGTGAGACTCCGCTGGATAAGTTCTATGAAGCAGGCACTTATCCAATTCGGATAGAAAAAGAGAACTATGAGATAATTAATGAGCAGATCACAATTATAGAACCCAAAACAGAAAAACATTATGATCTGACCGATATTAGAGCAACCTTGACTGTGAAAACGCATGCCAATGCGACCGTGAAATTCAATGGGGAGAGTTACAAAGGTGGATTTGCCAACAAAAAAATAGCACCTCAAGTATTGGAAATTGAGGTAACAATGCCTAAAGCAGAGATGCTTAAACGAGTGATCACTCTCAAACCCAAAGCTGCAGAAACAATTGAAATGTATCCGGAAGTGCAAACCGGAACGATCCAGGTGATGTGTATTCCCACGGATGCAAAAATTGAGCTGAAGGGAGATGCAGGCGAGCATTATACTGCAACCGGCAGAGAAACTTTTACCGAGGTTCCGGTAGGAAGTTATGAGCTGACAGTAAGTGCAGATGGGTACAAAACACGTAACGAGGATTTTCGTTTGATAGCCGATGATACAGCAGTAAAGCAAATAACTTTGGAAGAGGGGAGCGATGTATCTGAAAATATGGTTTTTGTGGAGGGTGGCACTTTTCAAATGGGCAGCAATGAAGGTGACGGCGATGAGAAGCCTGTTCACAGTGTTACGTTAAGTGATTTTTATATTGGCAAATATGAGGTTACTCAGGAGGAGTATGAGAAGGAGATGGGTAAGAATCCTTCTAATTTCAAGAATTCAGGGAAGAATGCACCAGTTGAGACAGTAAACTGGTATGATGCAGTGGAGTTTTGCAACAAATTGAGTGATAAAGAAGGTCTTGATCGTTGTTATTCTGGTTCAGGAGATAATATTAAGTGTAATTTTAATACCAATGGTTATCGTCTGCCAACGGAAGCAGAATGGGAGTATGCAGCCAAGGGAGGTAATAAAAGTAAAGGATACAAGTATTCAGGCAGCAATGATCTAAAGGATGCAGGTTGGTATATTGATAATTCAGGCAGCATAACCCATCCGGTTGGAGGTAAAAATTCTAATGAACTTGGGATTTACGATATGAGTGGCAATGTTTGGGAATGGTGCTGGGATTGGAAAGGAGATTACAGTGGAAATGCACAGACTGATCCGTGTGGACCTTCATCGGGCTCGTACCGTGTGTTTCGGGGTGGCAGCTGGTTCTTCAATGCCAGTTTCTGCCGGAGTGCTTTTCGTATCAGCTACTTTCCTGGCTTCAGCAATTCCGACATAGGCTTCCGCTTTGCCCGCAGTTCAAAATAGAATTCCATATTCTTTGAGCTAAAGCGCAAAAATTGCTTTATGTAATGTAGAAAGGGGCGGAGCGGAAGCGGAGAGCA
>CAZAHZ010000504.1:0-2093 GCA_964485055.1 uncultured Candidatus Cloacimonadota bacterium | reverse complement strand
AAAGCCCAACGCCGCTAATCAGCCGCGCGGCTTTTTGCGTCGGCTGAATTAGCCTTGTTAGGCGCAGATTATTTACAACATATTTTGCAGTGTTTAGCATCGATCATTGGCCAGTTTCCCAAATCATCTAAATATATTATAACGTCATCTCTACTAATAAGTGATAAGGCTCTGCAATTAGCTCTATGTAATGTTTGGCTTTTTTTCGAATAGACCCATTTACCAACAACACTAAATATTAAATCATCTTTCAATTGGATTATTCCTAAATTTGGAATAGGATAATTAAAACTCCATTTAAAATATGTTGATGCTTTTGCAATATTTATTAGATAGATTAGCCAAAGATGTTCCTTTTTGAACTTTTTTGTCCGTTCAAAATCCTTATAAGCATTATATAATCCAACAGGATTCGGAATGAAAAATGGTAGTGGTATATTTCCAATTCCCCCTAAAAGTGCTTTATTTAATGGCGAACTAGCAATACTTGAAATAATGTTCAATAAATTAGCACCTAAATACTGTTGTATCTGTTCTTTGCTGATATAATATGGAGGCGAATATAATTGGTCAGCTATTTTATCAAGGTTAAAACCTATTTCACCAATTGTATTATTATCGTTCCACCAAGATGGTATTGTCTTATAATTTGCTCCATTATCTGGAATTATTTCTTGTATGGCATCAAAAAGTATTAATAGTATTTTGGGCTTAAGGTCAATACTTATTTTAAGTTGATTTTTAATGTATTTCTGTTTAATTGAAGTATCGTCACGTAGGCCGAATTCAAAAAATGAATCGTGAATATCTGCTTCAAACGTGTCATGCGTTAAATAGGTTGCATTGTACTGCATCGACTGTTTTAACACAAATCTTGTTCTCCATGACATTGGCATCCAAATATGTCGCATCATAAAAAATGCGGGGGCAATTGGAAAAGAATCAAGTATCGAATCGTCAAATTCTTTTTCTAATTTTTTTGCTTCTTCGGTTTGCGTTAATAAACCAGTTGCTGATATATCAATTTGTCTACTAATATCATCATTTAGATAATTATTTGAAATTATCTCTTGTAATGAATTTGTATTAGAAAAAGGATTGGAGCTGTCTTCTATGATTTCAACTTTTTTATATAGTTCCTTTTTATTGATTTGGTAATTGTCAATTAGCTCTTTAATAATAATATTTGAATGTTCTTTAGAATCAAGTAAAAGAACTTGTTTATTTATAAACAATTGTAGTATTAATGACATCCTTGAAGCTTCAAAACAGGTTGGGCTTATTAAGACAATATTGCTTCTTATTCTCTTTAGCATATAGTCTTCATGAAAAGGATTAGTCTTATCAAAGCTTGATATTTTTGTCTCCAGAACTCTTTGTTTATTGTTTTTATTTGCGCCTAACATATGCATTAACGACTCGGATAATTGTTTATGGACAGTTTTTTCTGTCGCATAAAATTCCGGATGGTCTCTTTTAATATCATTGTTAATTCAACGTTAAACATAAGATTTGAGCAAGTCAATCGGAATATTACCCGGGCCGGATAATGTTTCAGCTGTCGGATGCTCTATGTTTTTATGACTATTACGTGGGTGCTATTGCTGTGCTGCTGTTGATTGATTTGCGATTATTATCCGGCGGATTTATGCCCCGTTGAACGGCTGATTCGTTATATTACAGCATCGATGAAATACCTTGTGTCATATAACCAATTGCCCGGGCTTGTAATGTTCAAGATGGGATCGGGATACAAAGCCAGAGGAGGATTGAGATGCGAAGATTTTTTCTGATGGGCCTGCTCTTGCCGGTGACGATCATCGGACAAATTAGCCTGGCTGGTGAAGCTGCTCCCTGCGGAACTCCGGCGGAGATCATGAATTCGGAGATCAGTGCGGTTTCCAGGCTGCCCGAAAAGAGTCTGACGAGCGCCGCTCCGGTCAACGTCGTTACGCGGGAGATGATCCGGGCATTCGGCTACCGCACGCTCTACGATGTTTTGCAGTACACGCCCGGTTTCTGGTCGATCCAGGATGTAAACGATAAGATTCTCGGAGTTCGCGGCGTCCACGCCAGCACCAACCAGAAATTCC
>CAZAHZ010000503.1:0-2099 GCA_964485055.1 uncultured Candidatus Cloacimonadota bacterium | reverse complement strand
TTGACTACGGCTCCTCCCATAAAAACACTGCCTTCCAGGGCATAAGTCACTTTCCCGTCTATCTCCCAGGCAATAGTTGTCAGCAGATTGCTCTTGCTGGTCACCTTTTCCGCTCCGGTATTCATCAGCAGAAAACATCCCGTTCCATAAGTATTCTTGGCAGTTCCCGGCAGATAACAGCCCTGTCCATAAAGCGCTGCCTGCTGATCTCCGGCAATTCCCGCCAGTGGCAGACATTCTCCCAATACATCTTTCGCAGTTTCACCATACACCTGCGAAGAAGACCGCACCTCAGGAAGTATTTTCTTTGGAATATTCAAATATTCCAGTATCTTTTCATCCCATTCCAAGTCGTTAATATTAAATAGCATTGTCCGCGAAGCATTACTGTAATCCGTGATATGCAGTTTCCCGCCTGTCAGATTCCAGATCAGCCAGCTATCTATTGTCCCAAATAGTAATTCCCCGTTTTCTGCCTTTGTCCTGGCTTCCGGAACATTTTCGAGTATCCACGCCAGTTTCGTCGCTGAAAAATATGGATTTATCACCAGACCCGTAGCCTGCGGAATATACTCCGCCAGGTCTCCTTTCTGCATCTGATGACACCTTTCTGCCGTGCGACTATCCTGCCAGATGATGGCATTATATACCGGTTTACCTGTTTTGTCCCAGACTACTGTCGTTTCGCGTTGATTGGTTATGCCAATCCCGGCAATTTCCGGAATATTCACTCCAGTCCGGCGTAATAACTTTCGCATCACATCAAGCTGATTAGTCCAGATCTCGTTCGCATCCTGCTCAACCCATCCGGTTTGTGGATAAATTGTCTTTGTCTCTTTCTGCTCAATGCCGGCAATCTTAAAAGCTGCATCAAATAATACTGCTCTGCAGCTTGATGTTCCCTGGTCTATTGCCAGAATATATTTTTTCACGATTGCTTCAGCCAGTCCTTGATCTTACTTTTCAGCCAGGTTACCATATCCGCAAAGATCATCTCGCGGTTCAGTTCCAGTTTCAGATCGTGCCGACATTCAGGATAAAAAATTGCCTCTATATCAAAAAACCCGTGTCTTTCATAAAATTGTATCCGTCTCCAGACACCTTTAGCATTAGAATTGGCTGCATCACGCTCACCGGTTATGAACAAAAATGCCAGATCATGTGGTATATTTTTCATCTTCTCAGTATTATATAATGATTGCATTCCATCCAGCATATCATAAAAAAATCCCGACGTAAATGTCCCGCCACACCAGGGATCGGCTATATACGCAGCCACCTTCTCCTTATCACGGCTTAGCCAGTCATACGCCGTCTCCGGCTTTTTGAATTTTCGGTTATAACTGCCAAAAGAAAGATCTGTCAATCTCAGGCTGCGATAGCGAGCACCCTTTTTACTGATCTCACGCCTCGCTATTTTCTTACCTATGCTCAATAGCACTCCCGACTGGATCGGCGTCCCGCTCAAAATCACCCCATCAACGCTCTCTCCCCACTCCAGTAAATAACCTTGAGCAAGTATTGAGCCCATGCTGTGTCCATACATAAAAAATGGAATGTGATGATATTTTTCACTGATTATTTCAGTTAACTGATGCAGGTTATTTAATAACAATTGCCAGCCGTCTTTATCTGCCAGATAACCATAATCTTCTTTGTTTCCAGCAGTTTGCCCATGACCTCGATGATCATTGCAATAAACTGCATAACCGCGTTTAACCAGGTAAACTGCTAATTCCTCATAACAGCCCGAATGCTCCGCCATGCCATGAATTATTTGAACCACTGCCTGCGGCTCTTCTACAGGTAACCACTCCTGATAATAAATAGTTTTCCCATCTATATCTTTAAAATTTTTCATTTCCCCCACCACTTCATCGTAATAATAATTGCCTTTTACTTCTACATAGTCAAGTAAAATATTTTTTCACACCCTGATTTTACTTCTTCTCCCCGGACATTCACAAATTACCTGCCTGAAAATTAAATAGAAACTGATTAAAAATTTGACAGAGAAAGGGGGTGAATAAATTAATAGAGAAATAGTATAAATATATGGAGAAGAAATATGAAAAGAGCTGTGATCCTTTTTTTGGGGA
>CAZAHZ010000502.1:0-2105 GCA_964485055.1 uncultured Candidatus Cloacimonadota bacterium | reverse complement strand
ATAAAGGAGTTGAAGAATGAGGGCAGGAATATACGCGAGAGTATCAACTAAAGAGCAGGATGTAGATAAGCAAGTTGATGAGTTAGTTGATTATTGTAAAAGAAATAATTATGATTATGAATTATTTGTTGATAAGGGTGTTAGTGGGAATAAGGAGAGCAGACCACAATTTAATAAATTGATGGATGAGGTTAGATTAAATAAAATTGATTTGGTTGTTGTTTATAAAATTGATAGGTTGGCGAGAAGTATGCAACATTTTTTAAAAATCATACAAGAATTAAAAAATAAAAATATTGGTTTTATTTCAATCACACAACCAATAGATACAACTTCATCAACTGGTGAGTTATTAATGAATATCTTAGCATGTTTTGCTCAGTTTGAGAGAAATTTAATTAGGGAAAGGGTTAAGTTAGGAAAAGATAGAAGTAAAAAGAAGCAAGGTAGAAAAAATAAAAAGATTAATCTTAAAACAATTTTAGGATTAAAGAGAAAGGGATTATCAACTTATAAAATAGCAGAAGAATATAATAAGAAACATAAACCATTTATTTCACATATGACTGTGCATAATGTTTTGAAGAATCAAAAAATTGATTGAACAAAAGCTTTTTATAGTATATTTTGTAATGTTATATATGAAAATATTAACATTAGTGATGGGTGTACTATTAGCAATAACTATGATTAGTTTTGTTAGTGCTGGAACTACAATTATTGAAGAAGATATAGGAGATTATTCTTTTGTAAGTGTTAGAGATGAAACACCTAACTGCGATTTATTACAATATTTTAGAGACGATTATGGGAGAAATAGAAATTCTGACTGGTGTATACAAGCGATAAATGGTTATTATAGTTCTTCGAATAACGAAGGAAATGATGGCTCAGTTATAATAAATAAATATGTTAATGATGTTGATAATGCAAGATTTATTAGTAATATTAAATCATTATATGGTTCTGAGGTAGAAGAAAGAGAATTATTGGGCAATAACGTCTTAATGTTATATTGGTCAGAGGGCTCAATAAAATCAACCTCAATCATGTGGTATAGTGGAGATACTGCTATTGTTATTAGTTCAGGTCCATTTGAATTGAGTGTTTCAGATGACCCCCTAATCGGAAGTTTTCTACAACCCTATTTTACAAAATATCCTTCATCACTAAATTTTGAAGATACTGAAGTGGGAGATGAAGAACCTGAAGAGATTGATGAAACAGTATCGAGTTATATCATAAAAAGTGGTCTTGGAGATTATAGTTTATTAAATAATGGTGAAGAAATAAATTGTGATTTATTAGATTATTTAAAAGAGGAGTATGATGATGAAAGAGATTTTTGTCAAGTGAGTGCTTATGCTTCTTATAGCAATCCAAATACCTACGGTCAAATGGGAAGTGTTTCTGTTGATGTATCTCCATTTGATATTAGTAATAAAAGATTTGTGAAATACATTAAGGAAAAATATGGTTCAGAAGTTGAGGAGAGAGAATTATTAGGGAATAATGTTTTAATGTTATATAAAGAATCCTCTGGAAGAGGGGATGATAGAATAAAATCAACTAAAATGATATGGCATACAAGAGATAAAGCAATTCTTGTAGATTCAGGAGAGTTTGAATTAAGTGTTTCAGATGATTCAATGATTGGTGGTTTTGTTAATCCATACTTTCAAAAGTATCCTTCAACATTAGAATTTATTGACGAAGGGAGGCTTATAGAACCTGATGATGAGCCTGTGAGTATTCCTACAAATATACCTTCAGAAGAAAAAAGAGATGTATGTATTGGTTGTATGAAGGATGATAAATGTTTCCCCATTGGATATAGAACTTCTGATGAATATTGTTCAGGAGAAGAAGAAATTTTCTTAAACCAAAATAAAGCAGATTCTTCTTGCAACAATAATTTTGAATGTGATAGTAATTTGTGTATTGATGGTTCATGTGTTAGTAGTGGCTTGTGGCAAAAAATAATGAGATTTTTTAGTAGATTATTTGGTGGAAACTAATTATAAAATAATACCTACCACTTGAAACAACAAATTTCTTTATAATAACTTTCTTATAAAATAATCTTTAAATTAATTTATAAAAAT
>CAZAHZ010000501.1:0-2117 GCA_964485055.1 uncultured Candidatus Cloacimonadota bacterium | reverse complement strand
GGGGCTTCTAATTCATGAAATTAGGGTTTGATTGATGACCATGAAAATCTATGTTTATTAGATATTCCGCACCAGCAATAAAGTCATCAAATACATTCTGTTTTTTCTCTTTCATCCCTGCTTGGTGCCATTCTTCGCCAAATTCACCACCGCCACGCAGACAGGCAGTAACATATATTCCTCCTCGCTGGCATAAGGCTAACGTTCCGGCACTGAAGTTTGGACCCATTGAGACATTAAATCCACCGTAACCGTATAGTATAACCGGATTACTGCCATCTTTCTGCATATCTGAACTGTGACTAATGATTAAGGGTATCCTGGTTCCATCTCTGGAAATGGCATACTCGATTCTGGAGACAAAATCCTTGCTATTGTAAGAAAACTCAGGATTAATATAGATAAAATCCTCTGCCAGAGTGTTTTTGGCAAAATCATATTTATACCTGATATATGGCGTTACAGTATTACTGAAATAAATGTAAATATCTTTCTCATCCTGATAACCTCGCCAGAAAGCAATTCCCTTCCCGGGCAGCTTTATCTCTTTGAGAAATTTACCGTCTGTATCATATATTTCTATGGTATTATATATCCCATCCAGATAATTGATAAATAGTTTACCATCTACTACCTCAAAATTCTCAATCTTAATATCCTTCTGAGGAATCAGCAGTTCCCAGTTAGCCCGTTCAGGTGCCAAGCAGCTTACTTTATAGATACAATTTCTGGGTGCATTTTCATCAGTTAAAATATAAAGGTGGTCAGCAAATATTTCAACATTAATGTTAAACTTGATTTCCGGCATCACCGTCTTAATTTCACCACTCCCATATTTCTCAATCCAGAAACTGTATTTGAAGATTCCTTTGCCGTAGATCATATATTGCTGATCATAGCTCAGATACACAGTTGCCCACAACTCTTTCACTTTGCTCTCAGCAAAAATAAGTTTATCATGTTCAGCGGGGGTTCTTAGCAGATGCAGATTGGTTCGCTGCCAGTAATCCTGTTCATTTTCCGGTACTGCTGGTGGTAAAGGACAAAATCTGTAATAAAATCCACTGTCGTCTGGCAGCCAACTGGTAGTAAAATGTTTATGCCCCTGCAGTTTATCTGGAAGAAGTTCACTCGTATCTATATCCAGAATTCGGAAATCAGGGTCTTCCTTTCCGCCTTTGATCACGGCATAATTCAGATAACGCCCAGTATTGGAAATTGTGTAATGTCCCAAAGTCTCATCATCTGCCCAATTATTGGGATTCAACAGCACTTTCGGTTCAGAATCTGCATCCTCCATCAGCATCAAAACCGACTTCTCCTCTGTTGCCAACTGCCGCGTAAAAAGCAGCCGACTCCCTTTCCTCACTTTACGGGGAATGGAATCCACGTCATAATAATAGCTGCCTTTAATTTTATTGAAAAAATATTCTTTATCAGACAATGACTGAAAATATGTCTCCGATATATTATTCTGTGCTTTATCCCAGGAGCGAACTGATTCATCATTACTATCCTCAAGCCAGCGATAGGGATCAGACACTTTCTTTCCGTGAATTTCTTCCACAATATTATCTCTGCGAGTGCGTGGGTACTTAAACATTATATCTCCTAAATCAAGAATTTTCCTTTATTTCTACTTCATCTGCAAGGGTAATCCCTCCATCATCAATCACAAAAAACTGACAAGCTTCGATAGTCAGTATATATTCTCCCATTCCCCAATCATTAGAAGACAGTTTCCAGACCTCCTGATGAAGAATATCTCCGATATTCCACGCTTCAAAATGGATATCTTCTGGCTCAGGGATTTCATGAGCTGCATTACGGATTTCTACATAAACAGGATGTATCTGTGCAGATAATTCGATGATAAATACTATGACTGTGAATATAATAGTCCAAATTTTCATACCATTTCCTTGCTAAGCTGATTATTACATTTATATTATTCTAAAATTTTTTATATTATGTCAAGATTATTTTTGTAAACCAGGGATTCCCACGAAATTAACAGAATTTCTGCTGCTAAGTGGACTTGCACCGTCCCGATTCATCGGGATAATCACGGGTGGGGCGAGGACACGACCACTGGTAACCGGTTTCAGCAATTTATA
>CAZAHZ010000500.1:0-2120 GCA_964485055.1 uncultured Candidatus Cloacimonadota bacterium | reverse complement strand
AGGGAAAAGGGAGAAAGCAGCTCAACGAAAGGAAGGATCCCGGAAAGGCTGGAGAACATTTTCCCTGGGTCTTGATAAAGATCAAAAGCCTGGAATCCAAAGACATCAGTCCGCTTTATGATCAATCACTGTTACTGGCAAAGCAGCTTTATGAAACGGAAAGGATCGTCACATATTCCTGTGGCAGGCAGGCAATAACCGACTGGATAGAAGCTTTAGAGAATATTGATACAGATAAGGAAATAGATGCCGATAAAATGTCAAAAGCGTGTTTCTGCAATACCTGGATATATGAAGCTCTACTGGAAGCCCGTCTTCTGGCAGGTGATTACCTGCAGGAAAATATCAGTAAATTCAGTTTCGATCAGCAGATGATCAGGGAATTGATAGATTTATATGACCGGGAATGCGAGATATTGCGGGAAGGTAAACGAGATATTGTCCCCTTATCAGAAAGCATCATAACTGATATCTGGAGAGCTGAGATGCGTAATGAGCAGATAAAAACTTTAAAGCAAGTCGCTGCCGAAGAGGAAAACATATATAAAATCCTGCAAGGATTTTGAACTTCCTCTTCCCGTCTCACTTCTCACGTCTCACGTTTCCCTAATCACTTTTCTGTTTCTTTTTAAGCAATTCATAGTATTGGGCAGCATTAGCTTTGGCGACATTTCCGGCAGGTATATCTTTGATCTTGATAGTGTATTGCCAGTTATAGACGGTGTAGCGTACTTCGTCCTCAGGACGGGCGAGAGTGGAAGCTTTGACAACTTTGCCGTTAATGGAGACAAGGTTAAGATCGCAGGCTTTTTTAGCCATGGAACGAGTCTTATAGAGGCATAAAACATTCAATAATTGATCAATTCTCATCTTGATTTCCTTATGATCAGGTCTTTCCAGTAATTACCATCATTGATCCCTGTAGAGCTGAAGAGGGCATAACTATAGATACCCCTTCGCCAGGAATACTCAATCTTGTTGTTAATATCATCAACAGTGCAGCCGGCAGGAAGAGACCAGGCACGGATGCCCATCACAGTCTGGTTATTGTAGCCATACGACGCAATTTTATTAAGAGTCTGCTCGTAAAGCTTAAGATTGGTATTATAATTCATGGGGAATACGCGAAGCACATAGCCTTTGCGGAGCCAGAGCAGCCAGTCCTGGTTATATTCCTCCTTTGCCTTATCGGGATCAGCGATCACTGCTGCCGTTAGCTCTACATCCGGAGCATAACTTTTCAATCCGCGTCTGATCATCTTCACCAGCTCGGTAACCTGTTCGCAGCGCCATTTCTGCCAGTTGGCGGGGGATGGTTTGCGCACTTCATTTTGATACCTGGTAAAAGCCTCCGGGTGATAACCCCATAACACACCGGGATAGCGGATATAATCAAGCTGGATACCGTCAATATCATAATTGACAGCTATATCCATCACTACATTATAAAGATATTTCTGCACCGCTGGTAAACCGGGATCAAGATAGGCACCTTCTCGCTCCTTCTCGGACATTTTCTGCCAGTTGACATCGGTTGTTATCATATCCGGGGAGCGAAACCAGGGATTATTGAAATTGCACTTTTCCAGGTCATTGCCGGTGGCAACATACATCGTGAGCCAGGCATAAACCTGCAGATCAAAGATATAAGCCCTTTCAATTATGTATTGCAGAGCGTCAAAATCTTCTTTGAGCAACCGCGATGACGAGTCGGGATTGGGAAACTGACAGCTTTTCCGGTTTGGAATATAGAAAGTATCCGAGCGGAAACGAACTTCCACCAGGAGCGTATTGAAGTCTTTTTTAACTGCCTGCTCGATGATCTGGTTGATAGACTCTCTGGAGGTCAGATCCCAGGAGGGCATCCAGAGTGCACGCATCTCTTCTGCTTTAATATCAAAGCACAATGATACCAGAAGCAATATTAATATATATAAATTTTTTATGTTCATTTTATTACCTGAATTAGCAGATATTCAATATCAGTTAATTGTCAAGAAATACGTTTCCGCAGGCATCCCCCCGAAATTAATTTCATTGCAGGTCACCAAAAGCATTAAGAAAGCCATTTTCATTAACCCCCAAATTCATTTGGGGGTGTTGTGATGTACGAACGCTGT
>CAZAHZ010000499.1:0-2134 GCA_964485055.1 uncultured Candidatus Cloacimonadota bacterium | reverse complement strand
GGATGTGAGCCAGATGATCCAAAGTTCTATGATCATATACATCCCGTAGAAGATTTATTAGCCTTTATTGATGACCCCAAAGCAAATGATGACCCTGAAGATACAACATTGAATCATAAATTTTATTTCGATGTTTATACAAGAAGGTGGGGACATGATGATAGATACGAAATTACTCGAAATGAAGAAGGATGGTTTATTGGAAATATTTCAATTAATGGAAATTGTAATAAAACAGGCTCACCGTACTTATACGAAAATCTAAGACATGATTCTGTAAATTATCCAGAGTCATTACCGGGTTATTTGGAATTTCTGTGGGATCAGGCTGCAGATGAAGGATTATCTCATGAGGAAGTTCAAGAAGCATTAAATCAACTTAGTAGCTGGATTAAAATTTGTGAAATTGAATCACCCAAAGGTATTTGGGAGTCATACAAATGAATGATACATATTCATCAGAAGTTGGAGTAGTAACTTTTCTTGATGTTTTAGGGTGGAAGGGGATTTGGCAAAGAAAAGATAATGCAATCAGTGACTTAGAAAATTTAGTGACAGCAATAAAAAAGGAAACATTGCAATATGAGAGAGGTATTTCTAATCAACCGACTAAAACTATGGTAGTTTCAGATACAATAGTAATATTCACTTCAACAGAAAAAGCAAATATCTCAAAAGTAATTGATTTACATGGACGAATTTGTAAATATGCAATCCCATATTCTATAAAAAGGGGTATACCGTTACGAGGATCAACAAGCTTTGGTGACGTGGTTCTAAGTTCTGAGAATAATATTTTTGCAGGTAAAGCAATTGATGAAGCGGCTTCTTGGCACGAAATGTCAAACTGGATTGGTGTTTTCTTAACCCCTTCGGCTTCTTTTATTTATTTAAACATAAATCAGAACTATTGGGTTAAATATAAACCTCCATTAAAAGAGAATCTAACTCTTGATACATATTGTGTTAATTGGCCAAAGGAGTCAGCAAGTAAAAGCAAGGTTAAAGAAATTAAAAAAGATTTTATTCAGCTTGCTCCAATAGTACCAGAAATAGCAATAAAATTTTCAAATACGATAACGTTCCTTGAAAGGGATATCGAAAAAGAATTAAATATCTGCAAACAATGTTAACCAAAAGACAGTATAGTCGTTTTTCATATCTCATTCATTTCAACTTCTAGAGTACTATGTTATACAAATTGCTTGACTCTTGTAAAGGTTAGATAGGAATACATTATATTGTTTTCTTGAAAAAATAATTAAGGAATAAAAAATAAAATAGGATTTAATTCAATATTGAAAAAATGTAGGATAGGTTATAAAATTTAGAAGGTGATATTAATATGCAAAATAAGAAAAAAGTTGTAGATGAATTATTAGCTATAAGGCAAAGACGTAAGACAAATTTACCGAGTTTTGAAATATATTTCAGATTAATTTGGCTTGAATATGCATATGAAAATCGTGATAAAAGTAATAAAGAGATGCTTAGGTACTTTCCGATTGCTATCATTGCATGCATCGAGACTTTTTTTCGCTTAACAATAAAGCAATTAATTGATCATGGTGAACCATACTTAACTAATTCTCAGTCAATTATGCCAAAGACTAATGTAGGATTTGAAATTTTAAAAGCTCTACATGGGCAAAAAGTTACAATTGGTGATATAATAAGTCATTCAATTTCTCTCAGCAGCTTCGAGCATATTGTGAGTAATGTTAACAAAACTATGGCTTTAGATTTTTTAAAAGAATTAGCTGAAATAAAAAACAGATGGGCAATTGAAATTGAGAAGCAAACCGATAAACCAATGCTATCAAATCCCAATGAAGTTTTTAAATACGTTGCAAGAACTTTTCAATTAAGGCACATTTTTTGTCATGAAACGGCTAGCAATCACATTTTTGAAATTGAAGAGATAGAAAAGTGTTTTGAAAACTCAATTAGATTCCTCAAAGCTTCTGGTGTATTAATTAATCATATCCTTTACCCTAATGCTCCATTAACACAAGCAGAAATAAATATTGAATTATCTGAAAGGTATATTAAAGAAAAGAAGATAATGGAGTCATTGATTGATGAGTTCAGTGCAAAAACCTCATTAAGTCAAAAAGAGAGAGGAGAAAGATAT
>CAZAHZ010000498.1:0-2141 GCA_964485055.1 uncultured Candidatus Cloacimonadota bacterium | reverse complement strand
GTTTTCTACCTTTTTGTTGCAGTAAACTATATCTTCACATCTCCGTCTTACTAACCTTCAAACTTTCAAACCTTCAAACTTGTACCCCCTCCCCGTCCTCAATTTTCCATTTTCCATTCCTATCCGTGTTAATCCGTCCAATCCGCGTCATCAGTGTTCTATACTTCGCATTTTGTTCTCTTCTGGAAGCTATGATTCGAGGGGAGACGGGAATTTCTGCCCTTTTTTTGTGGGCAAAGCGGACTGAAAGGACTTAGTGAGTGGGAAGGGTGATCTGAAAAGTGGCGGTGGCGGAGTTGCCGGAGGCGTCTATGATGCTGAGAGTGTGGGTGCCACTGGTGGGGAGAAGGGGGAGATTTTCTTTGCCGGAGCTACTGCCCAGAAATTCATCATCAAGATACCAGAATAGCCTGGTGTCCTCAAAACAGCCGGAAATCTGGGGAGTTAGTTTCTGCTGCCTGAGATCTATATCGCGAGGCAGGAAAATCATTGCTCCGGGTAGCGGATAATCTATTTGCAGTTTATAATCAGAGCGGGTGGGACATTGGGGCAGATGGGGTGGAATGTCCTTGACTGGATAGCCCATTTTCATCAGGTATTTACGAACTTGAGGTGGATAAACCAGATATATCTGAGTCTCATGTTCTGAGTTTTGCCAGCAGCACGAGCAGACGGTGTTTTTGCTATCAGCAGTAACCTGAAATGGTAGATGATAATTGCAAAGGCGTAAAGTTCTCGCCAGGCGGGAAACGAGAACCGTATCTTTTTGACACCAAATTGAGGGAGCCAGACCTGTTTCAGAGCAAATCTCTCGTTCTTTCATCTCATTTAAAGGCATATCAAACCAGACATGTCCAGCGTCTTTAGGTAAAATATTAAAAATAGTAAAGAGTAATGGACCTGCGCTGGCAGCCCCGGAAAGTGAGGTATTGCTTTCGCTATTGAAATTTCCTGCCCAGACGGCAATTGTATATTGCGGATTAACGCCGACAGCCCAGGCATCTCGGTAACCATAGCTGGTGCCTGTTTTCCAGGCAAGACGCCATTGATTATCGTATTGATGCCAGTAATATTCGTAGCCAGGGCGTTTGAGTTCACTGAGGATATTGAGTATTTGCCAGGAGCTGCCGGGACTGATCAATTGCACCGGAGATATTTCGTCAGCATTTTGGATAAATTGCAGAGGTTTAAAGCTGCCATAATTTGCCAGACCGGAGAATAAAGCAGCCAGTTCGATCATTTTAACTTCGCAGCCGCCGATAACCAATGTCAAGCCGTATCCTGCGGGAGAACGGAATAGGGTGGTTAATCCGGCATCATTGAGAAAATGGTAAAACCGGTCATAACCATACAGATTCAGCAAGCGGACAGCCGGAATATTCAGAGAACGGACTAGTGCTTCGCGGGCACTGACCCAGCCCTCATTGGTCTGACTGGCGTTTTCCGGTTGAAAGCTGCCATAGAAAGTGGGGACGTCATACAGTTTTGTTTCCGGGACAATGAGACCATCATCAATTGCCAGGGCATAGAGAAAAGGCTTCAGAGTGGAACCAGGTGAACGCTCTGCTAAAACTCCATCCACTTGACCGCAATTATCAGAGTCATAAAAATCCTGAGAACCGATCCAGACCAGAATTTCGCCAGACTTATTATCAACTACAATTGCAGCCAGATTATTGATCCCGCTTTCCTGCAAATAGGCAGAGCGGAAAGAAATAGATTGTTCTACAAGATTCTGGAGTTCCAGATCCAGAGTCGTAAAGATTTCGGAACTATCTTCCTTATCAGCAGCAAGCCGCGTAAAGTGGGGAGCTTCATAAGGTAGATTACGTCTGGTATCGGGCGCTGGCTCCTGGCAACTTAACCGGCAGGTGAGTTCGTCCAGATAACCGCGTTCCTTCAATTTCTGTAACAACATGTTGCGTTTGTTGGTCAAAAGCTGCTGGTTTCTGCCGGGAGATAATTGTCCCGGAGCGTTGGGCAATACTGCCAGAAGTGCAGCTTCCGCCCAGCTTAACTGAGCAGGCTCGCGACCGAAATATTTGTAAGAGGCTGCGCGGATCCCGATGATATTGCCTCCATAGGGTGCATTATTCAAATAGAAAGAAGGATTTTCTGCCGTTGCCCCTACCAATATAATT
>CAZAHZ010000497.1:0-2152 GCA_964485055.1 uncultured Candidatus Cloacimonadota bacterium | reverse complement strand
ACTATGTTTCATCTTCATACAACAAGGCGAAGCATTGCAATAGCTTAACTCGATAACTATATTTGATTTTCCGATCACCAGTCACCAGTCACATCTTCTCATGGAGGGCAGGCAAAAGGCTCTAAGGAAGATAATTTACTACGCAGCGGAAACCGATGTAATTGTAGGAGTCGGTCTGGCTGGTGACGGAGCCGCTACGGAACCAGGAATACAAGTAATTATCGGAATTATAAGTGTCCCATGATCCTCCCCGCAGAACTCTATTAGTAGAATTATACCAGCTTGCTGTCCAATCATAGACATTTCCGCACATATCATAGCACCCATAAGGTGAAGGACTATCGGTAGTCTGAAATCCCTCATAGTTCTGACCATCATATAAGCCAACCGGTGTGGTGCCATTATCCCACATATCGCCGCTGCTATGGAAATTTGCTCTATCTCCGCTTAAAACATTTCCCCAGGGAAGATCATATCCGGTATCACCCCTTGCGGCTTTTTCCCATTCCTGTTCTGTGGGCAATCGCCAGCCGTAATATTCTGCATAGGCATAAGCCCCAAACCAGCTAACTTCCACCACCGGATGCTGATCGAAATCTTCCTCAATAGTAAAACTACTGCCATCCCAGTGTATCCTGCTCTCTCCATCAAGATCATAGAATTCGTAATAGCCGGCAATATAATGCTCATCACCAGCGTATAACCCAGTGACAGAGGAACTGCTGACGCTGATAATGCCATCGGTGAGAGCTGCCTCCAGATAAGCGGCATATTGCTGGTTTGTTACCTCATAAGTCATGATCAGATAGCTATAGTCAAGGTTCTGAATATCATCATATTCGCCCCAGGAGAACACACCGGCAGGGATCAGAACAAAGTCAGCGAGATAATTTGCGACTTCATTAGAAGCATCAGACTCATATTCCTGATAATATGCCTTGATCCTGTAATTATCAAATTCCTGGGAGTTATTATCAATCCATTCTCTTTCATTTGAATTAACAATATCCGCATAGAGCTGCCAATCACCATTCCAGGCTTTTTTCTCTACCCGGAAACCCTCAATACCCGTTAATTCATAATCCCAGTTTAATCTTACCTGATCATCATTTAATATCGTTGATTCCAGATTCGCAGGTGCTGGTAATATCTGATAGTCTGCTTCACAATACTCAGAATATTCTTCACCTGCGAATACTTTCAGACGATAATGCACACGGTTTAAATCGCGATGAACGCTGATATCATCCAGGAAATATTCGGTATCCTCACCAAGTTGTGCTATCCCCTCAAAATCACCCTCTGCCAGTTTACACTCCAGAATGAAGCCTTCTTCACCAGTTATATGGCTCTGCGACCAGTTTAAAGCAAAAGTATGGGCATCTATTTGAGTGATAGTAAAATTTTCCGCAGCCGGTATCTCATTATAACAAGTAGCTGAATGGATAACATCAGATTGGTTATTGCCCGCAAAGGCACAAATCTTAAACTGAAGATATTCATTTACCGGCACGCTTTCGTCAATCCATTGGCGGCAATCAGCAGCAATCACAGTGCTTTCACTCTGCCAAATAGTTCCCTCACGCTGCCAGATCATGAAACCTTCAATATTATCAATTTCATAGTCCCAGGTGACTTTCTTGCTGGTCAATGTGATATCACTGATCTGCACATTTTCAGGAGATGGCAGGTTATATTCCGTATCATAGGGATTATTACGAGTAGGCTCTTCACTGCAGGAAACCAGAATGCAGATTAAAATGATCAAAAAACAGTATCTCATGCGATAACTCCCATTAATGAATTTCAACATAGACGCTTAATTAATCTCTCTATCTTAAATGTCAAGCTCATTTCTGCCACGACCTCGCATCCCCCCGAAATTAACAGAGAGCCCACTCTAAAAAGTCTATTAACAACGAAAAACGCGAAAAGCACGAACAAAAACTAATTATATGCTGTTATTAATTTTATTTCTAACTTATTTTACATTATATAGATATGCTTATTTTGTTTAAGTATATTTTTATTCTTTTTCGTGTATTTAGTACCTTTCGTTGTTGAAATATTACATTTAAAGGTTTTTAGAGTGGACACAACAGAATTTCTGCTGTAAGTGGACTTGCACCGTCCCGATTCATCGGGATAATCA
>CAZAHZ010000496.1:0-2153 GCA_964485055.1 uncultured Candidatus Cloacimonadota bacterium | reverse complement strand
TTACAAAAGGTACATATAAATTTACAGTTGATTTATCTGATATGTCAACAGGTATTTATTTTTGTAAAATTAAAGTAAATAATGACGTAAAAGTTAAAAAATTATATCTGGTAAAATAATAAAATGAAGATATGATTCTAAATGATCCTCACAGTTTTTCGAATTTTAATGAAGTTGTTATCAAACATTCAGAACTTAATATTACAGTTGATTTCAAAACCAGGACAATTCATGGATATGTATGTCACAAGATCGCAAATCTTACCGGAACCTCAAGATTAATACTTGATACCAGGGATCTGATGATAGAAAAAGTCATACTTGATAATACTGACTTTGCAGAATATGAATTCGGTGAGAACATTAAATTTCTTGGTAAGGCATTGATCATAAAGATACAGGCAGCAACTAAAGATGTGAGAATATATTATTCAAGTTCTCCCGAAGCAGCGGCTGTACAATGGCTGTATCCAAAACCCGGTGAAGGGAAACATCCTTTTTTGTTTACTCAATCAGAAGCTATATTGGCAAGAACGTGGGTACCCTGTCAGGACACGCCATCGGTGAGGTTTACCTATGAAGCGCAGGTAAGGGTGCCTTCCGGGCTTATGGCATTAATGAGTGCTTCAAATCCGCAGATAAAGACTGAAGAAGGTAGTTATTATTTCAGGATGGAGCAGCCTATTCCTTCCTATCTGCTTGCGCTGGCTGTGGGAGATTTGGAATTCAAATCCATTGGAAAAAGAACAGGAGTATATGCAGAACCAGATATCATTGAAAAGGCAGCCTTTGAATTTAAGATGATGGAGAGCATGGTTGAAGCAGCTGAAGAATTGTATGGTCCCTATCGTTGGGATAGATTTGATGTGCTTGTATTACCTCCGAGTTTTCCATTTGGAGGTATGGAAAATCCTTGTCTCACTTTTACAACACCTACTATTATTGCAGGTGATCGTTCACTTGTAAGTCTTATTGCTCATGAGCTGGCACACTCCTGGTCGGGGAACCTGGTAACCAATGCAACATGGAATGATTTCTGGCTTAATGAAGGATTTACAGTATATTTTGAGAGAAGGATAATGGAGAAACTTGAAGGAAAAGATTACGCCGATATGCTGTCATTGTTGGGCTACCAGGATATGCAGGATACTGTTTGTGCACTCGGGAAAAATAGTCAGGATACATGCTTAAAGCTCAAACTCGAGGGCCGTGATCCGGATGATGGTATGACATATATTGCTTATGAAAAGGGGTATTCCTTTTTACTTGCTGTTGAAAAACTTATTGGAAGGAAGAAATGGGATGCTTTTTTAAATGATTATTTCAGAAATCATGCTTTCCGGTCGATGGACACAGAAAAATTTCTGGAGATATTGAATGAAGAGATCATACAGAATAATGAGGATTTAAGGGAAAAACTGAAAGCCGAAGAATGGATATATAAACCTGCTATACCTGATAATTGCCCAATTATCAGTTCTGACCGGTTTTCAAGGGTTGATGAAATTATACAGGAATGGAAATCAGGAAAGATGGATGAAACAGAAGCTTTTTCTTTATGGTCGACCCAGGAATGGCTTCACTTTCTGCGGCATCTTCCCGGTTATTTGTCAATTGAACAGATGGATGAACTCGACAGGCTTTTCGATTTCAGTCATTCAGGCAATGCTGAGATCCTTTGTGCATGGCTGGTTCATGTATTAAATAACCAATATTCAAAGCAGTATGATCTTGTTAAAGAGTTTTTAAGCAGTGTTGGAAGAAGGAAGTTTCTGATGCCTCTTTATAATGCAATGATCAAGACTGATGAAGGTAAAAAGTTAGCAAGAAAAATTTATGAAAAGGCGAGACCGGGATACCATTATGTTTCCTATTCAAGTCTGGATAAGCTTTTGGGACAATGATCAGGTACCAGTTATCAGTTATCAGTTATCAGTTATCAGTTATCAGTTACCAGCCTCTTTATTCTCTAAATCCTGTTTTGTTAGTTGGTGGGTCTATTAAGTGATTAATTAATATGATTGTCGCCAATACTAATTAGAAGTCAACTTCTTAAAGAGTGTATTATCATCAATAATTTCAAGAGCTTTGTTGCATTCCTCATCAATCTGATTGATTATTCTGAAATATGCATCTACTCCATAAAGATTTCG
>CAZAHZ010000495.1:0-2163 GCA_964485055.1 uncultured Candidatus Cloacimonadota bacterium | reverse complement strand
CTCCCCCCTGCCAGGCAGAATTCCCATATATCTTTACTTGCTCAAAATCCGGATTTGATGTTAGATCAATATATACTCCACCTCCTTGGCTGGCACTGTTTGCATAAATCCGGAGGTTTTGAAAATCATAACTTATTGAATTCATGGCTATTCCACCACCATTATTTTCTGCTTCATTATCATGAATTCTCACATTCTGCCAAACGGCATTTGATGATGAATTTAAATATACTCCACCACCATCTCGCTCACATACATTGTCGTTTATTTCCAGGTTAGTCATAGATAATCTTGATCCATAATTATAAATTCCGCCACCATTGTCACCTGATGCATTATTTCTAACTACCATATCTGTCATGATTATATCATTGTTGCTATAACAATATATTCCTCCGCCATCATCTATTGCATTATTGTTTTTTATTATCAGCCCCTCTAATTCCGCTTCACAGTTGCTAACTTTTACCCCGCCTCCATTACTTGCCATACCATTTTGTATGGTAAAACCACATAATATTACTGAAGACTGATAATTCGACATTCTCACCACGCTGTTATCCTGACCTCCATCAATCACCGTCTGAGAAATGTAACTTGTATCATGAGCCACACTATACCACGAGCACACCTCGATTGATTTACCGTCATAATTAATATTCTCATAATATACCCCAGGAGAAACCATTACCCTGTCATTGTCAATAGCTATATCAATAGCCTCTTGAATAGTCGCATAATCTTCCGGCACATAAATAGTCACTGCCCCTGTTCCAATCACCAGTAAACAAAATCCAAAAATCATAACCAGCTTCATATTGTCCTCCAATCTTAGTTATTGAGTTGAGATGATGTACCCATCAGATCGACTTAAGAACTGACACCACTATACCCCCCTGTCTTAAGTCAATCTGCTTCGCATCTTAACTCAATTCACCTTAATTTTTCATTTGATCAGCCTGAACCAGCAATACCAAAGCTCGCTAAAGCTTTCCATCATGTCAAGAATTAATTACTAATTGATCCGTTTTTCTGGTTTTTATACGTTATATATCAGGCTCAACGGGTAAAAAGAAGCCGATCAATAAAGTGTTTGATTAGTGATTCATCTCTGCTGATTTCTCTCAATTTTTATCATTTTATAATTATTTTCAACAAATTAATACATTCTTATGACTCAATCTGAGACATTTTTCGGAAATCGAATGCATATTTTGTTCCAATATTTAACTATAGTTCTCTTTTTCGCTGTTATTCCCATATTTTTATTATATATAAATTTTCTTTTTCCCTCAAGGTAGCACTAAGGTAGAACAACAAAGCACAATCTAACATTTTTATGTCAGATTGTGCTAAGTTGTTACACCTGTTTGGCAGTTTAGAACCAGAAAATAGAAAATATCGATCAGAAAAATTTATTGTTCGAGGGGAAATTTTGGGAGACCGTAGTGATCGAAAAGTCGGAGGATGAGTAGTTTCATGGCGAGATATACGGATATGGAGACGACGCAGAAGATACCGATCATGATAAGGATCTGGTATTTGATGGCAGTGGTGGGGGATGAACCTCCGAGGATTTGACCTGTCATCATGCCGGGCAGAGTGACGAGACCCATGGCGGAGATATTGAGAATTCTGGGCAACAGTGAAGTTTTATAGGCAGCGCGAAGAAAAGGCAAGGCAGCTTCCTGAGAGGAAGCACCAAAGGAAAGCCGGGTATAATATGATTTCCAGTTGTTCTTGAGGTCACTGGTGAGTCTTTCAATTGCCAGGGTGGCAGAGGAGATACTGTTCCCCAGCAGCATACCGTAGAGCGGGATCAGATAGCGTGAAAGGTAGATCGCCTGCGGTCTGACAACTACAATAATGATAAACGGCAGGACGATCAAAGTTGCGGTCAGAAAGGGGATGAAGATCAAGGGCAGGATGAAAGACCGGGGATATTCCAGTCTTTCCATGGTGATCAGCGTGGCGGAAACCAGCATGACAAACATCCAGGCAAGTGTGATGATCAGGTTATTCCATTTAAAGAGATAATCGAGGACGATGCCGATTGCAGCGAGTTGGATCGTCATCCGCAGGACGGAGACAAGAAGTGTTTTTATGAGCTTAACCCATCTTTACCATTTTATTTTTGAAAACACGATCCCATAGGCATTTGAC
>CAZAHZ010000494.1:0-2172 GCA_964485055.1 uncultured Candidatus Cloacimonadota bacterium | reverse complement strand
GCTCTTATTGCATTAAAATCGGAGGTACGATGAAAAAAGTAGTACTATGTTGTTTAGTCATTATGCTGGGTGCAGTTGCGTTTCTTGGAGCGGACGCAACGTTCTATGGCTCAGCTCGTCTGGGATTCTGGTATGAAAACACAGACAAAGATTGGAATTTATACAACAGTGGAGTGAACGAAAGCAACCTTGCTCTTAATTACGCCATGCAGACAAACAGCCGATTCGGAGCTAAGATATCTATGAAAGGTATAGACGGCAGGGTCGAACTTGCTGTTACACCATCAAAAGTTGGACTGAGACTCCTTTATGGTAAGATAACAAAAGGTGATAAATCGATTATTATCGGGCAGGATTATTCCGGCTTCAAACCCTATGGCGATCAGGTTTATGAAGATGATCTGAATTTTATTAATTACGGATTATTCTATGATGGCCGCCAGCCAATGGTGAAATTCAGCTGTAAGAATATATTCAATGCAATGTTCATTATTCCCAAAGGGGTGGATGTAACCGCTCTTGGCGGTCTGCAATCTCTTATTCCAAAGGTCAATCTGAGCTATGAATGTACATCCAAAAAATTCTATTTCTCCACTTCTGCTGGTGTTAATATTAATAAATACAATAAGAATTTCAACACTGACCAGCTCGATAAGATGATTCTTTCGTATGCAGTTACTCTCACAGGAAAATACGATCTTGGCATGCTGAACTTGCTTGCGCAGTATAGTTATGGTGTAAATGTCGGGAACTACGGAATATGCACGATCACTCCATCTTCTGTTGTTTACGACTCGACCAATGCATCATTTGAAAACACGAAAACTATGGGCGGATTATTGGTTGTGGGATGCAAACTCTTCAATGCAGGAGTCAGCTATATTCAGACCTGTAATTCGCTCTGGACTGATAAAGATACTGCGATGAGTGCTTTCATTCAGAAGAAAGTGAATATTTGCAAAAATGTGTTCCTCGCACCGGAAGTTGGTCTGATCGATAATATGAAAGACAACACAGGCGCAAAAGAAGGCAAGAAAATATACGCAGGTATGAAAATTCAGGCAGATATATAGAGAAAATAATTAAATACATAAAACCACATAGCAAAAATTTGACAGGAAATAATTAATTTCAAAAATATCATACTACTGTTTATTGGGATTTACTGCTGGAGTTCTATTTATTATTTGTATGGATTAAAAGTATGGAAAAAAACAAAATTAACTCGCAAGAAAACCTATGAAAGGTGGGTAAAATGAAAAGAATAATTAGAATATTAGTTTTAGCAACATGGCTATTTGTAGCGTTTGTGTGTTATGCTTTTGCAGACACAATTAACATTCCAGCAGATTATGCAACAATACAAGCAGGAATAAATGCTGCAACAAATGGAGACACAGTTCTTGTGCAACCCGGAACTTATGTAGAAAATGTCAATTATAATTATAAAAACATTGTTTTAGGTTCGTTATTTTTAACTACACAGGATACCTCTTATATTTCGCAGACAATTATTGATGGAGATTCAAGCAATTATGTGGTAAAATTTAGCTATGGAGAAGATTCTACAGCAGTCTTAACTGGTTTTACGATTACTAACGGTTCTGCTTATAATGGTGCCGGAATTTATTGTGATTGGTATTCCTGCCCAAATATCTCAAATATGACAATTACTGGTAATAGTTCTACTAATTTTGGTGGTGGAATTTACTGCCATTATTCCAACCCGAGTATATCAAATGTTACAATTTCAGGAAACAGTGCTATTTGGGATGGTGGTGGGATTCTTTGCTATCACTCATCTCCGAGTATATCAAATGTTACAATTACTGGAAATACTGCTTATAATGGTGGTGGGATTGACTGTTATGATTCCAATTCCAACCCGTATATATCAAATGCTATAATTACTGGAAATAGTGCTAATTCTTGTGGTGGTGGGATTCGATGCAGTGGGGATTCCAGCACGAGTATATCAAATGTTACAATTAGTGGCAATAATGCTGCAGCTGGCGGAGGGCTTTATTGCCATAATTCCAGCCCGAGTATATCAAATGTAACAATTACTGGGAATAGTGCTATTTATCAGGGTGGTGGGATTTACTGCAATAGTACCGGCCCAATTTTTAATGAAGATAATAGATGCAATGTTTATCTTAATAATGTAAATAA
>CAZAHZ010000493.1:0-2180 GCA_964485055.1 uncultured Candidatus Cloacimonadota bacterium | reverse complement strand
ATATAATCAATGTCATCACTAAATGTGAAATGCTCTGCCACAGGGCGGTATTCGGGTTCTGTACTTCGGGAGGGTGTTTCCCAAGGAAATTCCTCATGATCTTCGTCAACCGTGGTTATCAATACGCAGTCCATATAGTTTATATAGCATGATCCGGGAGTTCCAGACCAGCGGGTATCTGTATTTGGTCTGCTGATACTCCAGTCCATAGTTTTGATCATTATGGCATCGTCAATTACTTCTGGTGGAAAAGCATCAAGGACAAGTTGACTGTCTTCCAGAAAATATCCCAGCCAGTTTGTCTCTCCTTCGTAAGTATTCAAGTCCGTATCATCTTCGCATTTTAAACCACGCGAAAACATGAGACATCCTCCACCATTGTCTTTTTCCATTTTATAACCATATACACTGCTTATCTCTTCATCGTCTGGAATCCAACTCCATACATTATTATTATATGTCCCACAAACAAGTTCATTCTCTTCATTCTCAAACCAGACATATAATCCTCCAGGAAATGGATTCCAGTTTTCCAATGCTTTGTCCACATCAATAAACTGCCCCGTATTATGTGCCACCGGTGGGTCAAAAGAAAATTTTGGGAAACTCTTCCATAAATATGTCCTTTCAAATGGTCCGTACTGCCAACTGTAAACATCCTGCTCATGATACTTCCAGCCCATATCTGCTCGTGATCCATCCGCATCATCATAAGTAGTAGATGGATCCCCAGCATCAATACACGGACTGTAATAATATAATGAATAATCATTACTCTCATCAATTTCAGGATCATCAGTTATATTACCATTATTTGTATCTCCATTTTCTATACAAGAATATGAAATATCAACTGTCCCATTACCGGTGTAACTGATCTGGTCCTCTCCATCATTATCATAAATTATACAGTTTATAATTTCCATATAATCATTATAACAAAATATTGAAATACCTCCATTACCGTAAATTGAGAAATTTTCGTAAGCTGTCAGATTAGTGAACTCAAAATCTCCCGGAGAACCATCATCCCAATAATAAATAATTCCCCCGTCGCTCGTTGCTATATTATTGAAAAAAAGGCTGTTAGACAATACATTTGTTGTATTAGTTATTCCTATTGAACTGAAATATATTGCTCCACCTACTCCATCACCTTCTGTACCATCTGCAATATTAGCAATAAATTGAAGGTTTGTGAAATTCACTCCACAATTATTCATATATATGCCTCCTCCTCTACCATTGATAGATTCATTATTACTAATAATACTGTTATCAATTATTGTTGTAACATCAATAGCCCTAGATAGGGAATAATATATCCCCCCGCCACTTGCACCAGAATTATTCGAAGTAATTTCACTATTGTATATTTCCAGGCTATTAGTTGCACATTCTCCCATATTACAACTAAAGATTCCTCCCCCATTACTTAAGGCAGAATTATCGATGATTAGACAATCTTCGATAGTAATATGATTGTTTAATGTCCCGGAAATACCACCTCCATTTGTGGCATATCCGTTAGTTATTTGCAGGTGTTCAAGTTGTACTATTGCAAAATAAGGTTCACCACCTATTGAGATACATCTACGTACTTCTTCTCCATCTATTATTGTATTATCTGGACCATCCCCTTTAAGAAGATATTCAACATTGCCTGTAATTGGCGCCACTATTGTTACCACTGATGTGGTTGTGCTCCTATATGTTCCAGCGTGTATTAGTATTTCAGCTCCATCGGGATAAGTATCTACGGCATCCTGTATTTCATCGAACTTTGTAACTCCCCAACCTGGCATATTGGGTCGATAATCATCATCAACCTCTATTATTGCCTGCAAGTACATGCAGGTCAAACATAACATTGCAATAAAATAAATCTTGCTCATTTTATATCTCCTGTTTAATTTGCACCCATGTCATTTATTGATTAGCTGCCTGTTCATCTCGCGGGTGTTCAGGCAGTGCTTTTAAAAGCAAGTTTGATGGAAAATTGTGAATTTTACAATTTTTCATCCTGCTTCAAATAAATGAAGCAGTCTCCTCACCCAAACTTAAATCTGCTCCACAGACAGTATAACTTGATTGCCGCTGATAATATATCGAATGGCGTATATATATAGTCACTTAGCAACATCTCCCGACCTGCTGCACCAGCCTTCATCCGCCATTCC
>CAZAHZ010000492.1:0-2190 GCA_964485055.1 uncultured Candidatus Cloacimonadota bacterium | reverse complement strand
ATGGAGGACAGGAAGGCTACGGCATCAGACTACATGAATTCCGCCTCGACAAGCGGCAGGCAGATTGCACAGATGGGCACGGATAATGTAATGTTAATCATCTGAATCAGGATTTACAGGATTGGAGATATTTACAGGATTAATGTGAGGAATGTAAGCCAGGACTTCTGAGCGTTTTGGCAGACTGGGATTTCGGTGGTGGTATAGATCGCCCAGAAGTCACGTCCGGAGTACCGTTCATAACTCCTGACTTGGCTGGGGTAATGTTAGAATATATCACCCGCGATAACCGCTATATTACGCGAAAGGTAGATGGTGTACCGTTTTATTTTGCGTACACAGATCATCTTGATCCGGATTGTTTTTGTATTCAATTTATTAATCAAAACTTGTTACTTTGAATTGAAGGATTTATTTTTCTTGCAGGAAAAATGTATAGTCTGTATATTTGTACAAAGTAAATAGTTTTCTTCATTACGGGGGTATGAATGAGCAGGAAATATCTTGGATTTGCATTTTTGATAGTTTTTCTTTTTACATTTATTGGTTTATATTCTGTTGAGATGAACTCGCTTTCTATTGTGGGCAAAGCTACGCAACCAGCAGGTGAGATTGTGCCGGGTGATAAACTGGATGCCAATTTGAAGCAGGCAGCCTTAGTCTCTTTTATCACTGACCTGGATGTTGATATGGATTTTAAACCCTGGAATGGTGCGGTTGGTAAGATAACTAATCCGGCGATGGGCAGATGGAATGTGTATGTGTCACCCGGAGAACGGGCTATTGATGTGCATGCAGAAGGCTTTAAACCTTTGAAAGTAGTGCTGGCTACGTATGGAATTAATAACCTGAAATCCGGTGAAGTTTATCACCTGGAAATTACGGGTGAAAAGAAAGTTTCTGAAGTGCCAATAATGATCAGCAGTAACCAGTCCGGGGCAGAGGTTTATATTGATGGTGATTTAATGGGAACTACTCAAAACAAGATGCTGACCGTTAGCGTGAACCAGGGAGAAAGGGAGATAAAAATAAAGAAGGATGGTTTTGCAACGCAGTCAATTATTGAAGATGTATCTGTGACTAATAATTCCTTTAATTTTAACCTGGTGCCAGCCATGCCGGCAGTGGTGAAGATAACTACTGATCCTGAAGGGGCAACCGTTACTATTGACGGCAATATGAAGCTGGGAGTGACACCGCTGGAAAGCTTTTATGAGGCGGGAACTTATGATATTCGGATAGAAAAAGAAAACTATGAGACAATCAACGAGCAGATCACAATCATAGAACCGGAAACCGTCAAACATTATAAACTGACGGATATCAGAGCAACCTTGACTGTGAAAACGCATGCTTATGCGACTGTAATATTCAAAGGTGAGAACTATAAAGGCGGAATTGATGAACTTTTAATGTTGCCTCAAACCATAAGCTTCAAAATAGAGCAGGAATTTTGCGAAACCATAGAAGAAACATATACTTTGAAAAAAGGAGAGAAGAAGATATTTGAATTGTATCCAGAAGATATTGCAGCAATACTTACTGTGAAAACTCATGCTAATGCGACTGTGAAATTCAATGGGGAGAGTTATAAGGGTGGATTTGCCAATAAAAAAATAGCACCTCAAGTACTTACAGTTACAGTTGAAATGCCTAAAGCGGAAACAATAACCAGAGTGATAACATTGAAACCTAAAGCAGAAGAGACAATAGAAATGTATCCGGAAGTGCAGACTGGAACGATCCAGGTGATGTGTATTCCCTCAGATGCAAAGATCGAGCTGAAGGGAGATGCTGGAGAGCATTATACTGCAACCGGCAGAGAAACTTTTACCGAGGTTCCGGTAGGAAGTTATGAGCTGATAGTAAGTGCAGATGGTTATAAAACCCGTAACGAGGATTTTCGTTTGATAGCAGATGATACAGTAGTAAAGCAAATAACTTTGGAAGAAGGGAGTGATGTTCCTGAAAATATGGTGTTTGTAGAAGGCGGCACTTTCCAGATGGGCAGCAATGAAGGTGAAGGCGATGAGAAGCCTGTTCACAGTGTGACGGTAAGTGATTTTTACATTGGCATATATGAGGTTACTCAGGAGGAGTATGAGAAGGTGATGGGTAAGAATCCTTCTTATTTAAAGAATTCAGGGAAGAATGCACCAGTTGAGACAGTAAACTGGTATGATGCAGTGG
>CAZAHZ010000491.1:0-2193 GCA_964485055.1 uncultured Candidatus Cloacimonadota bacterium | reverse complement strand
TAGGATAATTTTCAATTTTCAATTTTTCATTTTCAATTACGACTTCGTCCGTCTCCACCATCCCATACTCAAACGCCCCCATATCCGGTGCAATACCCCAGTATTCATCCTCATTAAGGTCAATTAGAACTTCTCCTTCATACTCAAAATATGCCGTCCCTGCATCTATACAGGGTGAGTTTTCCTGCAAAAGGTAATTTCCGTTTGCCGGATCATAAAACATGGGATCAGCGTCTATATTACCTTCAAGCCAATTCACAAAATCAGGATTATTTATCGCTTCCAATCCCCCACCTATATTTGAATAAATTATGTTGAATTCAGCCTCGATAATTTCAAGGTAAATCCCTTCATATCCATTATTCCAAAATAGACTATTAATGATATAATTATCTTCAAGCGAAATACTGCTATAGATACAGCCCCCTGACTCTGCAGAACAATTTGCTATAGTTACATTTTCTAAGCTAAAACTACCAAACCTGCAATAAATTCCTCCACCCTGAGATGCAGAATTATTGATCAAAGCAACATTTCTTAGTTTAAAATGGGAATAATGACTATAAATTCCTCCACCTTTATCAGCATTTCCATTTCTGATAGTCACATTAAAAATTTCCGGACACGGGTTAGAATTTAGATTTATCACTCCTGCTCTCCCCTCAGCATCAAGTATAACACCATCCCTTTCAATGCCTGATAAAGACACATATATTGGTAATTGAATTGGGAAATACTCATTATTAGTTGTAAATGAATATAATCCCTCGCCCAAAAAAATAGTTCTGGGATTATTCTCATCTGCTAAAATTATCGAGCAAGCACATTGAATAGTCTGCAATGGAGATGCAATACATAATCCATCATTAGCGTTATCTCCAAAAGGAGAAACATATAAGTCAGCACTAACCTGTTCCTGCATTACGTGCTCAATATCATACTCCAGAGTGTTACAGGAATATACATGATAATCTGTAGGAGCTATTACAGTAAATGTATCCAGAACTACTGTATAAAGGAACTCACAATCTAAGTACATATCTGCCCCGATTCTTCTACCACAGTTATTTAGATAGATACTGCATCTATTATCGCTGCTAAAAATGGGTTCATCCTCTGAAAAATAAATGCCCCCTCCTGAAAGAGCACTATTTTCTGATATAGATAATCCAGTCATTTGTATTTGAGTGTTTTCACTATATATACCTCCACCATAGAAAGATGATTCATTAGACTTAATATCCACTCCGGTTAAATCCAATTCACTATAAATTGATGCAATACCACCTCCAAATTCTGAACTATTATTTCTGATAACTGCATTTATTAGCTGCGTATCTGCACTTTCAAAATATATTCCACCACCCCTATAAGATGCGCAATTTCCTATTATTATCGAATTATTAATTATTGCAGTAGAATGTGAAACTTTTATACCTCCTCCATTAATCGTCTCGTTATCTCTTATTTCTACACTATCCAGATAAGTTGTACCAATAAAACTATAAATATAAACGCCACCTCCTACTTGAGCTGTATTACTTATAGTTTTTGTATTATTTATGATCGCTGAACAATGATACCCAATATGAATACCACCTCCAGCATGGAATGAAATATTATCTGTAATTAATAAACCATACATTTGTGGGTTGCTATTTGAATTGCAAAAGACTCCTCCCCCCTCAATAGCTTGATTGTTCCTGATTATCAGATTTTCTAAAATTGGTGATGAATTACAGTATACTCCCCCTCCACTATCAAATGCATATCCATTTGTTATGGTAAATCCACAAAGCACACTACATGAATCCTCATCATTGTGGAATGTGACCACACTTCCTGACTGATTACCATCTATCACTGTCTGAGATATATAACTCGTATCCTGAGTAGTGCAAAACCATGATCCAACAGTAATCCCTTTCCCATTAAAATTGATATTCTCCTCATAAGTCCCAGGAGCCACCAATACACTATCACCATCCACTGCCACTTCAATTGCCCCTTGAATCGTCGCATAATCATCTGGCACATTAATTGTCACAGCCCCAAGTCCAACCGACAGTAAACATAGTACTAAAATCATCATCACTTTCATATAAGTCCTCCAATCTAAGCTATACGTTAAGCTAAGATATCGAGTTAAGCTATTGCAATGCTTCGCCTTGTTGTATGAAGATGAAACATAGT
>CAZAHZ010000490.1:0-2202 GCA_964485055.1 uncultured Candidatus Cloacimonadota bacterium | reverse complement strand
TAAATTCCTTACACTAATTTCTCGTCCCCCTTAATCTCCCTGTGACTCCAGAGTGATTTCCCTGTGGGTTACAAGAGTTTGAAATAATAATATCCTTTAAGACGCCCTTATCAGGATAATAGAATAAATATAATACGTTACACCACTAAAATAACTAATTCTCTTTTCCACCCATTTCCACCCCCGGAATTACCGCAATCCTTCCGTAAATCTACCGCAGACTCTAATATGCCGCACTCCAAACGATACCACATCTTTTTGTTGTGTCGTTTGGAGTGCGACTGGTAAGGGATTGCGGTGAACCTGTGAAGCGTCCACGGAGAATATAAAGAGGACAGAAAAACGGGAACTTATTTCTTTCGCAGGGGGTGGGCTCATGCGTCTGTTCTGGACCTACCAGGTTGCCGGATATAATAAAAAAAATTGTATTATCCATGATAGGAAGTGTGAGAGACGCCAGAAAAAGCAAAAAAAAGATTGACAGGAATCTCTTTAAAATATGTTTTCGCTTCAGCTACGACATAATTGTCGTAACAGGAGCGACAACGGAGGTGTGATGCCGGAAAAGATTACGGCGGAACTGGTAAAGATCGGTTTTTCCGAACTGGAAGCCAGGGTTTATGTTGCTCTTCTTGATCATTATAAAGTATCTGCCAAGGAATTAGCCCAGATAACAGGGATATTTCGGACGCAGATTTACGATGTGCTTAAGACCTTGATCTGTAAAGGATTTTGCACAGAAGTATTTGATAGAGTGAAAAATTATGTTCCTATTGACCCTGAGCTGGCTTTAGAATCAGTGATCTCAGATCTGGATAACAAAGGCAAAACAGCTCGAAATCTCGCAAGTCAATTGCACCAGATGTTTCTTGCCCATGAAAATATAGGTCACGACAATGAGAAATTGATTGAAGTTCTTCGATCTGCCAGTGCAGTACGAAAGAGATTAAAGTCATATCTGAATTCAACCGAGAAAGTGATCCTCTCCTTTAATAAACCGCCATATCAGTTAAGGCTCAATGGAGATAAAGGCGATATTCTCACCTGCCTGGAACTTGAGCTAAAAAAAATTACTCATCGGGCGATATTTCAGATAGACAGCCGTAATCCCCAAAATACTCTCGAGGTTGCCCTGAAGTTCAGAGATCAGGGCGAATCAGTCAGGCTGACAAGATTTCTGCCTATGAAGATGATGATCTTTGATAATACGAGGGTCTTTTATCAGCTTACCGCCGATCACACTTACTCTGACAGCGATACGGCAACCTTTATCAGACATCCGGAAATAACTTTGACCCTGATCAATTCTTTCTGGGTGGAATGGCAGCGAAGTCTTACATTGGAAGAATTTCAGCAGGAACTCGATGATAATTAAAAAAATCCCTCCTCAAAAACAAGGGCGTCCCCATTACTGCTCCCTCCCAATAGCAGGGGGCGCTCTCCTCTTTTTTTGAGTAAATAAATTAGTTTTTTTTCAGAATTCCTCTTCTTGAGAACCTGATCTTTTTAAGGTCAGGTTCTTTTTTATCCCTAATTATCTTATATATATTAAATTACATAAAAAAGCACTTGACAACAATTACGGTTCGGTAGAAATAGTTTCTTTGATAAAATAATTTAGGAGATAAATTATGACTAAAGCTGATTTAGTAAAAAAAGTCGCTGATGCCACAGGCATCATTCGCAAAGATGTATCCCTGGCAGTTGATGCATTTCTGGATGCTGTAAAAGATTCAATGGAAGAAGGGCATCATATCGAAATTAGAGGTTTTGGTACTTTTAAATTAAAAACAAGAAAAGCCCGTATGGGACGTAACCCCAAGACAGATGAAAAAGTTCAGGTACCTTCACGCGTAGTTCCTACTTTTAAATTTTCACGTGCTTTCAAAGAAGAAGTTGACTCTGCTAATAAGTAAGATTGGAGGATGAATGCCCTGCGGAAAAAAACGGAAAGGTTATAAGATCAATAACCACAAGCGTAAGAAAAGACTGCGTAAGAATCGACATAAGAAGAAGAAATAATTCCTCATTTATGCTCAATTAGCAATCTGGTTATGATGAACCTTCTGATTCTGCGGAAGATATTCATCTCAGACCTTAAAAAAAATAAAAGACCCGTTTTCACGGGTCTTTTATTTTTGGGGATTTTATTTAAAGTTTAGTTCATTTGACCATAGGAGACTTGACTAAACAGGGAAATTT
>CAZAHZ010000489.1:0-2204 GCA_964485055.1 uncultured Candidatus Cloacimonadota bacterium | reverse complement strand
TTTAAATTACTCTGCTTTTTTATCAACCCATTATTTTTGATGAAGAGCCAAAAAACATTTTGCAGCATGGGTGAATGCTATGAAAAAAGGAGGGCGTAATGAAAATTAAAATATATTTTTTGATTTGTCTTTTTATTATGATAATCAGCTTACAGGCTGCTGAGGAATATTATCTTGAAATTGATATGGTCAGTAAGCCTGAAATCGAAAAGCTTTCCCGGTTAGTCTCGATAAGCACAATTCAGGATGGAAAAATATTTGCTTATGCAAATCAGAAAGAGCTCCAGTTAATGCAGAGTTCCCGTTTCTCATTTCGGATTATTCCTGGTCCATTTACTGGTTTCCAGACCGATATGGCTACGTCTTCCCGCCAGATGCGAGACTGGGATTTCTATCCCACATATGATACTTATCTTGACCTTATGTTCCAGTTCGCTGCCGATTATCCAGAAATCTGCGAAGTTTATTCCATTGGTACCAGTATAGAGGGGCGTAATATTCTGATTGCCCACATTGGTGATGACCTGGAAAGTGATGGTGATGAACCAGAATTTTATTACATGGGGCAAATTCACGGCAATGAACTGGTTACCAGCATTTTGCTGTTGCACTTGATTGATGACCTTCTGCAGAATTATGGCTCTGATCCCAGAATTGATAATATTATTAACGAAATTGATCTCTACATAAATCCCTTATGTAATCCTGACGGACTGTATGCCGGCGGTAATAACACTGTTGTCGGTGCTACCAGAGGAAATGCCAATGGAATAGATCTCAATCGTAATTTCCCTGATCTGGAAGATGGTCCACATCCTGACGGAAATGAGTATCAAACGGAAACTCTTATTCAAATGGATTTTGCCAGCCTGCATAATTTTGTGATGTGTGCTAATCTCCATAGCGGAGCAGAAGTGGTAAATTATCCCTGGGATACCTGGAGCACGCTGCATGCAGATGATGACTGGTGGCAGCAGGTGAGCCACACTTATGCCGATGCTGTACAGGAAGTGGCTCCTGCCAGTTATTTTACTGGTTTTAACGATGGCATCACTAATGGTTATGCCTGGTACACTACGGCTGGAAATCATCAGGATTATATGAACTGGTTTGAGCACTGTCGTGACGTAACTCTTGAGCTTAGTGATGTTCAGCCATTGCCCGCCACTCAATTGATTGATCATTACAACTGGAATTACAATTCTCTCCTGCTTTTTATGGAAGAATGCCTTTATGGTATCAGAGGGATCGTATATGGTTTAGGATGTAATCCGCTGGAGGCAAAGATTACGATCATTGATCATGACCATGATCACAGTGAGGTTTATTCTGATCCGGTTTCCGGTAATTACCACAGACCCATCTTTACCGGAACCTATAATATGGAGTTTTCTGCCTGGGGTTTTGAAAGCCAGATAATGCAGAATATCACTGCTCCGCTAAATGATATAATTGTGGTGGGTGCAGATCTTGAGATTGCTGCTTTATGTGAACTAAGCGGTTTTGTGTTTGATGAAGAATCCGATTTGCCCATTTTCGGTGCCTGGCTGGAACTGGTAGATACGCCTTTGGATGCCGTGATGACCGGCATTGATGGAAGTTTTATGATTACTGACATTCCGGTGGGCGATTATGAAATGGATGTTTATGCCTCTGGGTATATCTCCTCTGTGTATGATGTTACGCTTATTGCCGGGACGAATAATATTGAATGTGTTATTCAGCCTACTGAGGCTATAAGTTTTGAATCTGGCGATCTGCCTTCGCAGTTTGATTTCAGTTTCAGTGGGAATGCTGACTGGTTTGTCACCAGCGACAATGCCCATGACGGTCTGTTTTCCATTCGCAGCGGTGATATTGATGATCGCGAAGTAACGCGGATGCACATGTCTGTGGAACTAGTGGAAACCGGATCAATAACTTTCTGGAAGAAAGTGTCTTCAGAACAAAGCTACGATTTTCTTAATTTCTATATTGATGATGTTTTACAAAATTGCTGGAGCGGTTCCTCTGACTGGTCAAATCACAATTATATCCTGACGACTGGTGTATATACCTTTATCTGGGAATATGACAAAGATATCTCAGTTTCCAGTGGTTCTGATTGTGCCTGGGTGGATGATATTCTGATCACAGGTTTACCGGAAATTGAGATTATTTATGGTGATGTGGATGATAATGGTGAGGTTGGAGCTTATGATGCC
>CAZAHZ010000488.1:0-2259 GCA_964485055.1 uncultured Candidatus Cloacimonadota bacterium | reverse complement strand
CCTGGGTTAATGAAAATAACTAATTAGGGTTTATATAAACATGATAATCTGTGCTAACTACTAATCGAAGACAGCCTTGTGCGAAGAAGTACGATTCACTCTTCAAGAAGTCAATCCCTCGTTCACTCATTCACTCTATCCCTCAAACTTTCAAACCTTCCAACCTTCGTCTCTTCTTCCCCCCCCGTCAATCAGTCTTTCCGTCCTGTGAGGTGAGAAAATGTGAAGGTGAGATGATGTGATAGGGAGAGACGGTGATCTGTAAGTAGGAATACAAATATTTTAGCCAGAGCTGCAGCCGTAAGGCATAGGTCAAAACTCTCCTTAGCGGCAGGTAAGCTGTAACGAAAGTGAACAGGTTCAGCTTCGTTAATAAAACACAGTCGGCTATCCTTTTAACTTGGGTGAAGCCTGTCTCTACTCTACTTGCTCTTTAGAATTTATTTATACTAACTAAGAAATAAATGTAAGGCTGGTATTTAGTAAAAGTTAAATTTTCGTTTATTTAATTAACCAGCCAAAGGGTAACGGAAATTCAATATTATTTTGCAAGAATGCCTGGATGAGTTCAATGTGCTTGACAAAGATTGTGATAATTTTTACTAACTGATCAATATTGGGAGTAGGAATAATAGGAGAAAATTGAATAATTTGTTTAATGCTATAAAAAAGAAGGAGAACGCAATGAAGAAACAGTTTTTAGTATTTGCGATTTTGGTATTATTGCCTTTGTTGGCGTGGTCAAAGGGAACTTTAGATGTAAGTTTTGGCTATACGATGCCAGGGAATCATCAAACCACAAGGGAATATGAAGGTACGACCTACGAAAATTGTTTTGATGTAACTGGAAGTGGATGTGTTTCAGCAGAATATGTCACGGATTTGAAGTTGGTAAAAGGTTTAATTGGAGGAGTGGGAGTGCAGTATCTATTTAATCACAAAGTTGATATGACCGAAGCTCATGTAGAAGGTGATCCCGAATTTTCTTTTCTGCCGATCTATCTTTTAGGTGGATATAAGTATCCTTTATCGGAGACGACGAGTGTGAGAGGTCTGGTGAATTTCGGTTATGATATTTTTATAGCTAATGAAGATTATAAAATGGGAAATGATCTCAAAGGTGGTTTATACTGGGGGCTGGGAGCAGGATTTGAGTTCATTGAAAGATTTATTATAGATTTCCAGTTCAATAATTATCACGGTTCAGAAGAAACAATACAAAATGGAGGAGAAAGCAGTGTAATGACAGTTGATATTTCACAGTCCTGCCTGATACTCAGGTTAGGCATCAAATTACCTAAAGATTGGTAGATAAGCAGACATATTGGAGATATCATTTAAGTTTTTTATGAAGCAGGCGGAATTCTTTTTCAGAGAAGATGATAATGCCGGTGATGATGGTGATAATGCCGATGATTTCGAATTTTCCAGGCAAATAATCGGGCAGGATAATCATCTGGATAAATACAGGCATAGTAACGTAAGCGACACTATAGTGGGGAAGAAACTGAGAAGCATAAACACGGCGGCTGTAAGCATACTGCGAGATCAGGAGAGAAGAAGTGGAGGCAACGAAACTAAGGAGAAAGAAGAGCCAGCCAATCGGGTGAGCAGGGAGCAGTGAGTCGTTATTAGAAAAGTTCTGACCAGTAGATTTGAGAATAGGATCAAGACAAGCAATAACTCCGGCGGTAAAACCGGCAGCCATCGCATCTTTGAACATGTGACCGCTTTTTTTACCCCATTTAATGATAAAATGAGAAATGCCGGCGATAACAATCAGGACTAGAACCAAAAATCTGAGATTTACAAGAGACATATTGATGGAATCGGTGTTTTGGGCAGCAATTCCCATAAAAAAGCAGCCGATAATAATAATTAAAACTCCCAACCAGTTCTGGAGAGTAGCTTTTTCTTTCATCACATATCTGGTGAAAAGAAGCATGGGGAGCATACCCACGCCGTACATGGCAGTAAAAAACGAGGTAGAACCAAATTTTCCAGCTAGAATCACAAAAATAAAACACAAATTAGTAATGATCAATCCCAGTAAATAAATGAAATGTTTACCCTGATTTTCATTGCGTGAGGAATTCCCTGAGATGCGATCACGAATATTATCAAAAGAATGAATACCGAATCTTTGCATGCTACGTGCAATGTGAATAATGCAGGAATAAATGATGCCCAGGCAAAGAACTATCAATGTCCATAGTACTCGAAAAGTGTACCATTATTTCGGTTGAAAAGTGTACCACC
>CAZAHZ010000487.1:0-2265 GCA_964485055.1 uncultured Candidatus Cloacimonadota bacterium | reverse complement strand
TCAGTTATTAATTCAAGATAATACAAAATCTTTAAGAAAAACAGGGGGATGCCAGAATTAGTTATTATTCCACTTTTTGCTGAATTTTTTTACCAGTTCAGATCCTCAACTTTTTACTAAGATATATGCAATGTTTTCCGCCGCCGCCCCTATGCTGTGATCTCTTCCCAAAACTATCGCAATCCCTTGCCAGGTAAATGTAAACTGGGTCAGGAAATATTAATAAAAAGTCAGGCAGAGAAATTATATTAGTAAAGAACAATGATCAGGGAGACGGGTAAAAATGGTAAAAAAAGCAAAAAATTGGGTAGGCTTTTGCAAACCGTTACGTCCAGCCCCACACAAGACGCTCAGGCAGAAGGAAGAATGCTGCACAACACCGTACCCAATTTTGCCCGTTTGGCGAGATCCTGTAAAAGATCAGCCAGAAAAAAAATATGGCTTTGAAGAACCACAAGTGGGTGGTGAGAACCCACGCGTCAAAAGATAATCAACGGGTACTATATGTCAAATAATATTTACTTAAAAGTTATAATAATATTCATCTAGGGATGGTAACTTGACGTTGTGAATCGAATAAATACCTGTACTAAAAACACATACAGATAATATTTGGAGATAAAATCAATCAGATGCAGGAAGCAAAAATTAATTCTATTATAAATTAACCAGCGATATATCCCGATCAAACAGACATTGCCAATGCACATAGAATAATTTAAAAAAATAATTTCACTGTGAGGCGATAAAGAGACTTGACACAAAAGAAAATAAATTGTCAAGAAGTCTCTTAGATGCCGAAAATAGAATAACATGAATTAGTTAAAAGTGAAAAATAAAAAATATATATAGATAGACCTGGAAAATGCAGAAAGTTGAAAGGATAATGGATAAGGACATCGGTATATCTATAAAACCAAAGCAGGAGTGAGTAATGAAGCGAGTATTAGCAATTATCATTTTACTGTTGACCGTAATAGTCTGGGGAAAAGAGACCCAGGTAGAGCAGCCAAACAACACTGTATCGGAACGAGAGCGAGTAGAGGTGTATATAGGCGATCCGAATTCGATGCTTATGTTCACAGAAGTCCCGATCAATTTTTATTGGATGAATTCACTGACAGAGACGCTATATATGTCCGAAGAGATAGAGGAGCAGGGCATCGGTGGAGGAGCTTTAACATCCATAACTTACTATAACACTTTCGTGGAGAATTTGATGGGTTATCCGGTAAATATCTGGGTAGGCGAGACGGAGCAGACGGATTTAAGTGGAGGCTGGATAGTAGCAGGCGAACTTACGCAGGTATTTTCTGGAACTATGGATTTTCCTGCGGGTCAGAATGATATAACTTTTGAGATCGAAGAGCCATACATTTATACCGGCTTAAACCTGGTAATAATGGTTGAAAGAGTGCTGGACACTCAATATTATTCTTATGATAACATGTGGTTTTACACGGGAACACCGGAATATCAGAACCGGTGCCTTGAGCGTCACGATGATTCTGAGGATTTTGATCCTTATAATCCACCTCTTTACCCGAATATTTTAAGTTCAGTTCCGAATACAATGCTGAATTTCAGTACAGAAGGACTGGGAACGCTGGAGGGTTATGCTTATAATCTAATGACGAATGAGCCTTTGGAAGGAGTGCTGATCAATCTGCTGGAGCAGAGATTACATCAATATACTGATGAGGATGGGCATTATTTCTTTCCAGGAATTTTTGAAGGCACTTATGAAGCACGGGCAACATTATTCGCTTATAGTGAAGACATCGAAGAAGTGGTGATCGAGGCAGATGTGAACACTGAGCAGGATTTTTACCTGGAGCCAGTACCCCAGGTGACAGTCACCGGCAGAGTAATAGGTTCAGACTTTCCGACTATCGGATTGGAGGGAGCGGAAGTATTATTCAGTGGCATGGGTAACCATGAAGGGATAACGGATGAGGATGGTTATTTTGAGATCAATACTGTCTATGCCTCAAATACATATATTCTGCGGATAGATGCAGAAGGATATGAAAGATTTATCGGTGAAGCAGTAATCGGAGCAGGAGATACGGATCTGGGAGACATCATCGTTAATGAACTCAGTTATCCGGCGTATAACGTGACAGCAGAGCAGAATGAAGATGACACGGAAGTAGCAGTAATCTGGCACAGTCCTAATCCTAATGCAGGATCTTTTTTTGATTTTGAAGACGATGATGGAGAATTTGTGGCAGATAACGGCTGGGGATGGGGAACTGACAATAT
>CAZAHZ010000486.1:0-2271 GCA_964485055.1 uncultured Candidatus Cloacimonadota bacterium | reverse complement strand
CTGCCATCTGATTGGTATCCACGTTATTCAGTGGGGCTAAGCCAAAAACTGCATACCATTGTCTTTGTGAGATAGTATCCCCACCCTGAGCACCCTTTCCAACTTTATGGACATTAGTGGAGCAGGAAACTACAAAAAGCATAGCTACAATAACAAAAAATACGAAAAATTTCTTCATTTCAAACCTCCTTTTTCTTGATAGAACTAATTGCAGATTCAATATTTCTGCTGATAGGAATTATAAATATTTAACGGAATCATAAAATAGAATTCAATAACAATATCCTCTTCGGGATGTAATAAAATCAGCATCATATTATTTGCATCAGAATACAGCAACTGGTGAAATAAGAGGTTATCTTTGTAAAAAGCCATATCTGATTGCAAAACCATATTGTTATTTTTTAAAATTTCATCTTTTCTGTTAGGTAATTTATTGTGTGACATAGTAATAATCAGTAAAGATCTATTCTTACTATTAAAATAAGCAGTGCAAAACAGACTATAAATATAAAAGGGGAACAAATTTAGTGAAGAACTTACAGACTTCATCAGACCGTCATAATTTTTCATTCCGGCCGGAGGTCTGAAGCAAAAATCAGTCGCGAAGACCGTGCATTCGGCTTCAACTCGCGTGCTGTCAAAACTGAACTCCATCATCATTATTTCATTATTATTTTTCTTTCCTGACGTACAGGAAATAAGCATAATTATAATAATGAAACTGAGTAATCCGTTAATAATCTTCAAAAAATTACCAAAATTGTACTAATCACTTTAGTCAAGCATTTTTCCCCTATTCGTTCATTTTCTAAAAGTAAAAATTCATCAAAATATCAAGTACTATAGTTATATTATTATTTACCAGCAAATTAGTCTGAAAAATGAGCTATAGAATAAAAGAAGGAAGAATAAAATTGAATATCTAAAAGATTTTGATTGACAGGAGGTGATATTGCAGGGTAAATATATAAGAAATTCTTGAATGAATAAATTTAAACGGGTAAGCTGTAACGTGAGGTTGCGTAAACCGTTTAATATAAGATAGAGAATAAAACAAAACGCAGGAAATAAAGGAAGGAAAGATGACAGGGAACGAGACTAATATACTGGAAATAGCGGCAAAAGGTGGATTTTTGATGATCGTGCTGCTGGTGATCTCTATAGCAGCTATTGCAATCATCATTGAGAGATTGATCAGCCTGAAGAGGTTAAGCGGCAGTAACCGTGAACTGATGGATGAAGCTTTAGCAGCACTGGAGAATGATCAACCGGAACGGGCAGTGCAAATCTGCGAGGATAAGGCAGATGCGCCAATATCGGGATTGATAATCGAAGCTGTGGATAATCTGCATGCACCACTACATGAACTGGAAACGATCATGGAACTGGAAGCGAATAAGCAGGGTTATAAGATCCAGAAGAATCTGGGCGCACTTTCATCATTTGCAGCCGTAGCACCTTTGATCGGATTTCTGGGCACAGTGACGGGAATGGTAAAAGTGTTTATGAAGATCGGAGAGACAGGTGGAGGCGTGGATATTGGACTTTTGGCAAATGGTATCTGGGAAGCTTTGATCACCACGATTGGCGGATTAACCGTAGGTATTGTTTCCATCCTATTTTATAATTATCTGATCGGAAGAACCGAGAAAATAACAGCCGAACTGGAAGAAGGACTGGGCAAATTAATGATCAATATCAGGAGACTTCGCCATGAAGATTAAATTGAAGAGGGAGAGAATATCATCCGCAGGCATGATCTCATTTACGGATGTGATCTTTTTGCTTTTGATATTTCTCTTGATCTCAACCAATTTTGTCACGCATTCCGGGATCAAAGTAAATCTGCCGGGTTCCAGCAGTAAGCAGAATGAATTCAACCGGAATCTGAGCATTACTCTCACAAAATCAGATGAAGTATTTATAGCTAACGAATTTGTTGCCTGGGAAGATATAACTTCACATTTAACACAATTGCTGGTGGCAGACCCTGAGCAGGTAGTTGTGATCCGCTCTGATGAAGATGTACCACTGAAGAAAGTGATCAAACTGCTTGACCTTGTGCAGATGACGGGAACTAACCGTTTCTTTATTGCCACAGAACTGGAGCGGAGGAAAGAATAAGATCATGAACAACGAAAGACACGAAATACGCGAAAAAAATCTAAAAAAATATAACTTAAATTATATTCTTTATGCAATTTCTGGCTTCAGTTGTTAGAGAGAACGGGGAGAATTGTTACGTGATGCAAAATGAGAAGATAATTT
>CAZAHZ010000485.1:0-2275 GCA_964485055.1 uncultured Candidatus Cloacimonadota bacterium | reverse complement strand
TTATCTCATTCTCAATACCTAAGGAAAGCGAAGTTGAACTTACTATCTATAACGTGAAGGGTCAGAGAGTAAAGACGCTATTAACCAGTAATTTCGAAAGAGGAAATCATACCGTTATCTGGAATAGTGATGATGAATCAGGGAAGATAGTAAGTTCCGGAATATATTTCTATAATCTCATAGTGAATGGCAAAATCGAAGCAGTGAAGAAATGTTTGATGATTAAATAAAAGGAAAATCCAGCCTGGAATAATTCAGGCTGGATTTTATTTTATTAACTCAAATTTCTCAGGAATATAAACCTGCGATATAATGAGTCTTCTTTGACCAAATTGTCAGGATAATTCCATAATAATTAACTGATATCGAAATGTATAGGTGCACATTAAGCGTTTTTGATAATTAATCTACCATTTCAGTTCGTATTGTTAGTTTTGTCCGGTGCTAATGACTCATATTTTTATTGAGCAACTAGCAAAACTAACAAAACGACCTTTATTTTTTAGAGTAAATTATGCTCCTGCGAAACTTGAGTTATTGATATTATAAATCATAAGTTGTTACAGAAAGTGGCGTGATATTGAACGAGTATTTAATACTTAGTATATAAATATTATTTTATGCTTGACAAATAATCGAAGTGAAACAGGAAATTGAATCAGACGGGTAATGGGCGATTGGGATAGAAGATATATTTGAATGGGTGTGACGGGAATTATTTAAGACGCAATATTATTTGGAGGTTAATATGCTGGTTATACCTGATTCTCATTTTTTGTTAAAATTTTTAATAATCTTATCATTAACTCTATCAATATTTTTAGAATTGCCAGCTTCCGAATATCTCGTTCCCAGGCAGGTGAGAGCTATTGATTATGCAGATATTGATTTGGATAATGATCTGGATATTGTCGTAAGTTGTTATTATTCAAGTATAATTCCCGATACAATAGCTATATTAACTAATGATGGATCAGGCTATTTTACTGTAACTTTTTTGCAGAAAGAGACATTTCATTTTTTAAAATGTTTTAAGGTTGATCATGACGATCTGCCAGATCTGGTAACAAAGATATTTGAAGATTATCAGTTTGTTTATTACCATAATAATGGTGATGGAAGTTTTGGTGAAGCAATTCCCATTCACTCTACCTTATCTGATCATTATGAAGGAATGGCGATATCAGATATAAATAATGATGGAGATAATGATATAATATTCTGGGAACAAGCACCAGAGACCTATTGGGGAATATTGCATAATAACGGATATGGCGGATTTACGGAGAATGTATATTATACCACGGAAACCAATGCAATGGATTTAAATGTTGGAAAAATTGACGACGATGAATATGACGATATTCTGCTAACCACAGGGGCGGGACCACTAATTTTCTATAATGATCTTCCGAATTTTATTGAAAGCGTTCCTGATTCATTTTTATGCTCAGGAATTTATGCTCTGGATATGGATAATGACGGATTTAATGATGTAGGACTTTTTCGAGTTGATTCTATGTCAGGATTCCCAAGTGAATTAAAGTTATTGTACAATTCCGGTGATGGTATATTCACTGATGCAGATACACTATTTCTTCCTTTTAGTGCCATGATTAATGACATTAATGATTTTAACAATGACGGCTATCCTGATCTAGTTTATCATATTACAGATGAATCGGTTTATGTAGTACTAAATGACCAAAATGGTAATTTTTCCGAACCTGCCGGTTATCAAATTGGATATCCATCCATTTTTATCTGCTGTTCTGCTAATTTTGATAATAATGGTTATAATGATCTGGCAATTACAGGTTATGGCGCTGATCTTAATCACCATGGAGTGAAAATACTTTTTAACGATGGAACGGGAAACTTCGTAGAAGAACCGCAGACAGGCAATACTGAATGTAAAATTGAAAATGTAAAATTAGTAATTATCCGAATCCGTTCAATCCTGAGACTAATATAAAATTCACTATAGTGGAAGAAGGGCTGGTGGAAATCAATATTTATGATATAAAAGGAAGATCAGTAAAGAAGCTGGTTGATAAAGTAATGGAAGGAGGAGAGCATGAAGTTATCTGGAATGGTACAAACGAAGTTAATCAATACTGCAGTTCCGGGATTTACCTGATGAATTTAAAACTTGATGGAGTAAACAGAAAGACAGGTAAATTGATGATAATGAAATGAAAAGGAGGTATAATGAGAGTTGGAATCTTTAGTCTCAAATTGATGGTGATTTTAATCTTTTATGTATCATTTCCAA
>CAZAHZ010000484.1:0-2280 GCA_964485055.1 uncultured Candidatus Cloacimonadota bacterium | reverse complement strand
TTGTTCCCCAGAGTATATTTGCCTGCCTGTCGCATCTCTGCAAAGTGATTGTATCATCCATACCTGCTGTTATTATTCCTCCAAATCCATCACTTATCAGTTTTGTCTTCTCATTGAAATTTCCTGAAACCAATAATTTACCACCGCTACTCCATCCTGCTCCGATGCTGCCATCTGATTCCAGATATATGCCATAAATGTTAGTTAAACCGTCGTGATCCTGCCAGACTATAAAAACGCCGGCTTCCTCATCACTGATCACTTTCATGGATGAGCAGATTATCACGTTTTCCATCGTTATGATTATACCATCATTACCCCAGAGCCTATTGCCATCCAGATCAAATCTCTGAGCGCGGATAAATGAGGGAAATCTCCTTTCATACCAGACTGCTACAATCTCGCCATCAGAGGTTTCCACTATATCTTCTCCATCGGGATAAAAACATTCCAGGTCGGTGACAATGACCGGTTCGTCCCAGGCACAATCCCCAGTTTCAGTAATTTTCTGGATCTTGACTTCCTGACTGCCCCCGGAAGCATCCGTCCAGATAGTCATATAGCCCCCGCCTGACAAGGCTGTTACCGAGCCTGAATAATTAAGGTTAGTCTCCTGCCTCACGGCTTTACCATTATCTTCCCAGCAGATATAACCATTCAAACCCATGACGAGTAGCAATACCAATAAAACAAATAGCTTTTTCATTTCCTCCTCCTGAAGATCAATATTTTACCGCAACAGGATCATCCTTCCAGCTTTACTGGTGACACCTTCTCCTGCCAGGCGATAAAGGTATATACCAGCACCAACAGGTTTTCCTGTTTCATTACGGCAATCCCATTCTACTTCGCTTCTGGCTGCCGGCAGCGTTCTCACTTTCTGTCCGCGGATATTGAAGATCTCGATCTCTGCAGTTTCCACACCTCTTGGCAGATCACATTTCAAAATCGTGCTGCCCATAAAAGGATTGGGATAATTACTTATATTGACGATATTACTCCCGGTTATTTCTTCTTCATTAACCGGTAACAATGCCAGATCAAGTTTCTGGATATAAAGACTGGGATCACCAGCCGGAGCGTATTCCGCCCTCTCATCTTTCCAGATCACGATACTGTTGCCAGCCTCATCCGAAACACAATCGAAAACAATCTGTTCGTTGATTTGAGTGCAAACCTCTATCCCGTTTTCCGGAATGTCTTCCACCAGGCTGCCGTCCGTATCAAAGATTTTAGCAAATACATTTCCGGATTCTTCCTCTGACCAGTAAAATACTATGAATTCTTCCCACACATCAAAGCTATATGAATGAAAGACATAAGGCTGAATGTTAAATACAGGTATATTATCATCCCACAACATGTTTCCCTCGGTATCATACTTTTCCAGTTGAATATGATTCTGGAGATGATCCGCTAATGCCACATAAATATTATCATCATATAATGTTATATCTATATAATTACCTGATCCCTCAGTTATCATCAGCCCTCCTTCTTCCCAGAGAACAGCCCCTTCATCATCCAGATATTGTCCATATAGAGCCCTCATAGGGTTCTCATAATTTACCCAGTAGAGTTGTATTCCGGTCTCTGTTACATTAATATCTTTCAATTCCAGATTAAATCCGCTGGCTATAACTAATCCTTCTTCGTCCCAACCCGTAACCACTTGTCCACTATCATCCAGTTTTAGTATCTGCAGGTCACCTTCCGTATTAAATTCTGTTATCCAGATTATATAGCCTTCCTTAACGAAAAGTTTATTAAAATCGTAGCCCGTGTCATTCAGAACTTCTATATTGTCTCCCCACACCACTTCGTTGTTTTCTATTCTCTGGGCTTTTAACGTAACTTCCGGATGAATAAAATCATGATTTGATTCTTCCCAAACAATCGTATAACCGCCATTATAGTAATCAACTGCAACATTGGAAATTTCCAGAAAAGTTTCAATAGAATCTCCTAAAAGAAGACCATCCTCTCCCAAAAGTCTGTTACCAGCCAGATCTATTATCTGTATCCCTGCTGCCTTAATATCGGTAATTATATTTTTAGCCTCATAAGTCAGGCATATAGTTTCTCCATCTTCACTGAAACAGATTTCAGATAAATTCTGAGAATAATCCTGCGGTTCGGTTATTGCCAGTCCGTTTTCTGCAAAATAGAATTCCCCGCTTCCATTATCAACGATCTGCAGATATACCTGCTCGTCCATGCTTCGAGTATCACTCCAGGCAATTGCCGTCAAGCCGGCTTTTGTCTCTGTTTTTGAATTTC
>CAZAHZ010000483.1:0-2289 GCA_964485055.1 uncultured Candidatus Cloacimonadota bacterium | reverse complement strand
TGATTTAGAACGCCCAAAAGGTTTCAAGTAAAAAATGTATCGCTCAGGTTAGGTAATAATTAAATAGCAAAAATTATTTTCGTAATTTTATGATAATTTCCCATATTGTTTTAATAATCCAAATTAGGCGTTATCATGGGAACAGGATAATCAGAAAAAAAAATTTACTTTATTATGTAATCAAAGGGTGATAATTACTGGTTGAGTTTGAAAGTATTGATTGTGGCAAGACAGAGTGTGGAAAAAGATATATTGAGTCTTTGGAAAAGGGGATCAAGATGGAAGTTGTTAAGCATTTGGTGAGATTGAGGGATAGAATATTGTAAATTGTATTTGACATAATATTTGATTTTTCTATTTCTGTAATCGGAATTAGTATTGTTAGAGATTTATGGAGGTAACTATGGCAAGAAAAGAACATCATGTTGTACCATATAATGACAATTGGAGTGTGAAAAGAAATTGGGCAGAAAAAGCATAAAAAATATGAAGAACAAAAAAGGATTGATGCCGTTATTGTTAACGGGTATAGTGAGAGTGTGAAAAATAGATAAAACATTAGTAAAAAGGAGATTATTATGAGCAAATGGGCTGATTACCTGATTTCTGCTGTAAGATATGATAGCAGTCATGAGAAGATTGAATCTGTGAGAACACATGAAGACAAAGGGGATGAAGTAGGAACCCCGTATTACGAGTCACGTTCAGACGTAGTATCGAATATCGAAAATGGTTATACTTACTGTACAATTATCAAGAGTACAGAGGGTAAATGGGATAGAGGAGAAGATATCCATATCATTAAAGTTGGTAGTAATAAGTATATTAGAACAGATAATAATACTACTAATAAAGATAATCTTGAAAATCTACCGGAATTTTAATAAGGGTGTATCTTCATTTTTAAATTGTTTAAAGAGATAACTGGAGGTAATAGCATGACAAAGCGAGGCAAGAATCAACATGTTGTAAAACATAAGGATGGCTGGGCAGTAAAGGGTGCAGGTAACCAAATGGCAACCAAAGTGACAAAAACCCAAGAAGAAGCAATTAACAGAGCTGAAGAAATTGCCAGGAATCAAAATTCAGATACGAAGATACACGGTAGAGACGGAAAGATTCGAGCAGGCAACAGTTATGGAAATGATCCCTGTCCACCAAAAGATAAGAAGTGAAGAGGAGTTATGGCAAATAAATGGTCTATATCGATGAGATTAATGAAAGAAGGAGTCACAATTTCAGAAGTAATCAAAAAAAAAAATTTGCGTTTAGTTGAAGAATTTAATGAAGATAGCTGTACGTTATACGTAAACAGGCAGAGAGATGCAACAATACCTTCATGGGCGTCTGAGTTATTAGAAATCCCAGATGATAAGTATAAACTAAGAAATAAAAATTCTTCGGCATTATTATTTGTGGAACTAGGTTCAGCAAGAATTATAGTACTATCTTTTGGTTCCGGATATATGAGTATTAAAGAAAAATTTATTGAAGATAATTTTGGGTTGATTACAACACTTAACGATATTGATGAGAAAACTCTATTAAGCGTAGATCTCTTTACACCGGAAATTAATGCAACTCAAAAAAGAATACAGAAAGGGCATTATAGCAGAGTAAACGATTTTGGTATAGATCAAAGCAAGGAGATGCTGAAAAGGATAACAGGAATTTCCAAAAATGCTGATTTTGGTTCTATTATGACAGGTTCTGATAGTTTTACAATTAAATGTGAACTATCTAAAGAAAAGATCAGGGAGAAGTGTGAAGAAGTAATGTCAGTTTATGATAGAGATGTTTATAAGAATAATTTTGGTTGGATCGATAATGTGAAAGTAGTAAGAGATATGAAAACAATTAAGAGTTTGAATATGGTTGTTTTGAAGGAATTAAACAATAGGTTAAAAGAAGGTCTGCTTCCAGCCTTTGATCTTGTATTTCCTACTATTGTAGATTATGAGAAGTTAGGTAATATTAAGTTCTCAGGCTTCAGAGATATGGAAGAATTTTCTGAATTAAGTTTAGGAAATTATATTGCAGCTTTAAATAAGATGAGTATTGAGAAAATTGAAATTGATGATTTCGAAAAGCACAAGGTATGTTACTATAATCTTGAGACTGATAATTTTTCTTCGGGATGGTCAATTGCTAAATGCATTGTTTCAGAGATCGAACACGAAAGAAACAACTATGTGAGTTATGCTGGTAAATGGTATTTGATTGATTCAGATTATTATGAATATTCCGGAGCAAATTGAACCGTCAGTCCGGCTAAATGATACCGATATT
>CAZAHZ010000482.1:0-2312 GCA_964485055.1 uncultured Candidatus Cloacimonadota bacterium | reverse complement strand
CAATATCTTCAGCATAAGGAGTTATATCAAACAGCAGGCTCTCGTCTTCATTGAAGGAAATATATAATGGCAGATCAAGCGAGGGAGCATCATTAACCGGTTCAACAACTATATTCACATCGTCACTGGCAATAGCACGCCCCTGCTGATCATCAACTGTGAAGCTGAGCACTTCTTCACCAAACCAGTTTTCGGTAGCAGTAAATGTTACCGACAAGCCTGTGATTGCTGCAAAAACGTTAACACCGTCAGAGACAGTCAGTTCAAGTTCGTCTTCGTCAATATCAAAGAGATACTGTTCAAAATCCACTACCAGGTTTTCATCTTCATCAAATGTGAAGTCATCCGGTAATACGATTTCCGGAACGTCATTCACTGGCAGTACTTCTACTGTCATAACATCTGAAACCAAAGCACGTCCGGCGTTATCTGTAATAGTTACAGTTACATCAGTAATACCGAACCAGTTATCTGCTGCATCGAAATTTATCTCCAGTCCGCTAAATGTATTGAAGAGATTGTCTTCCATGTAATCAACACTGATAATATCTAGAACATCAAGATCAATATCTTCAGCGTAAGGAGTAATATCAAAATACAGGTTATCGTCTTCATTGAAAGATATATATTCCGGTAGATTAAGCGTGGGAGCATCATTGATCGGTTCTACCACAAAATTACAGTCATCACTTGCTGTAGCTCTATCCTGCTGATCATCAACAGTAAAAGTCAGGAGTTCTTCTCCATTCCAGTTTTCAGTTCCCGTGATTGTTGCTACCAATCCATCAATTGCAACATTCAGATTCACCATACCTGCCACGGAAAGAAGCAGCTCATCGTTTTCCACATCACTTGAGTACAGTCCGATATCAAAGATCATTTCTCCATCTTCGTCGAAATACATGAGTGGAGGTACATCCAGAACAGGCGTATCATTAACCGACAGAACTTCAACTATAAATGTATCTGACGCCAGAATTCTATCAACATTATCAGTAATTGTCACCGTTACTTCAGTTGTCCCGAACCAGTTATCTGCAGCACTGAAATAGATTTCCATGTTGCTATAAGTACAATACAGATTTTCTTCTTCATATTCCACACTGACAATACTTAACTGATCATAATCCATATCTTCAGCATAAAGTGCTACATTAAAAGTCAGTTCAGTATCTTCATCAAAGGGAATACTTTCTGGTAAAGCAAGTACTGGAGCATCATTGATCGGTTCAACTACAAAATTACAGTCATCACTTGCTGTAGCTCTGCCCTGCTGATCATCAACTGTGAATGTCAGTAGTTCTTCTCCATTCCAGTTCTCGGCTCCTGTGATTGTTGCTACCAGTCCATCAATTGCTACATTCAGATTCACCATACCTGTCACATAAAGAAGCAATTCATCGTTTTCAACATCACTGGAATACATTCCGATATCAAAGACCATTTCACCATCTTCATCGAAATACATGAGTGGCGGTACATCCAGAACAGGTGCGTCATTAACTGAAAGTACATTGATAATAGCCGAATCAAAGGCAATTTCTCTTCCAGTATCATCGTTTACCAAAAAAGATACCAATTCTGAACCATACCAGTTTTCCGGTGCTGACATTGTGACATTATAACCATCTATACTAATTAGAATATTTATATTGTCCATGGCGATTATCGAATGCATATCATTATCGGGATCATCTATATACTGGCTGAAATCCTCTACCAGTGTCTCATCCTCATTGAAATTAATTGCATCCGGCAGAATGAATACTGGCGGATCATTGATCCCGTTTACTTCTACCTGACCATCTATTGTAGTAACATAGATGTTATTATATTTAAAGTATTCAAAGCCAAGAATGCTGACTCCACCTTCGCTGGCAGCGAATATAAAGCTGAGCAGTTCTCCTTCACCTACCATTACCTCAGAACCGGCATATGCGACATTGATGAGTCCTGGTTCCGCATTATTTACAACCAGCATATTGGGAGATAACGCACCGGCAAAATATCCAGTGTAGGTTACTACTTCAGGATCATAAATCAGACTGAACTGATATGAGATAATATTCATGTCCGGCTGCAGCATTGTAGTTGTTATTGGTACGATAAATATGGCATCTTCATCAGCCTGTAATTGCGGTGCACTTACCACAACATCTGCTATTGCATGATCCTGGACTGTTATTGTTACTTCATCTATTTCAGACCATGCTTCTCCATCTGAAACTTCCAGCCCGATAACGAAATCGGTGTTGGCATCTACCCAGGGAGCAGTAAAACTAGGTGACATCAAAGTTGGATTATCCAGAATA
>CAZAHZ010000481.1:0-2324 GCA_964485055.1 uncultured Candidatus Cloacimonadota bacterium | reverse complement strand
AAATACGTCAATTGATATATCCCGATTATGGGGTTTTTACAGTGAACTCAATATACCTTATTGGAACCCAGATATTAAAAAGCTCTGCCGTAAAGGGCATCCTGCCTGCCATATGGCACTATCTGCGGAGAAAGCTGGTCGGATTAATTAATCCGTAGGATTTATTTATTTGTAGATAAGAATAAAAACTACCTGCAATTTTATCCCGTAAGGATTATTTATAAATTACCAGCCGGAATTTCATTATTTATCCTGTTGAGCCAGGCATTTCTGATCGGTAGATAGGATGAGAGGTTATGTCACCCTTAACCCAGTCCAGGGTACTGTCCTAAGTCAATAGCTTAGCTGGGTGGTTATTTATTTGACCAGTTTAGTCCAGAAAGCAAATGAATATGGTCCTGTTAAAAATTCTCCAGTTTTGTTAGACATCTATAATATCATGGGTAATATGTGTAAAACTTAGTATTCTTGATCAAGGACGACCTAATAATACAGTAGAAATTTTTCATAGTTGAAAATATTAACATAAGTAAAACAATATTTGATAAAAAGGAGTGCATAATACAAAAATAATACTAAAGAATAAATAATGTCATTATAATCATATCTTAATAAATATTAGTAAAATACCAGCGATAATATTTCAATCGTTATTATTATTTTATTATGATCATTATAATAATATAAAATATATAGCGTGGTGTTGTCCCATTTTGGCATATTTCCGGACTATATATATGGAGGAAAGTAATTATGGAACTCAAAACAGGGGTGCAATGATGAAAGAGAACCAAATGCAGAAAAGTATAACTATTTTATACACCCAATATTTCTGCATAAATAAGAAAATGGAATATCCACTAAAATTTCCCTATTAAAAAAACTGTCTGCCCGGTAAAGCCCTACCAAACAGACAGCGAGTTCCAGAAATTTTCTGAATCTAAAAACCAATATAATTTTGGAGGATATTATGTATAGAAAAACTCATCTTACTATTATAATGATAATAATAGTAATAGCATTATCACTTAATGCAGAGATCGAATATTTGAAGATAAATGGTAAAGTCCCAGAGAATTATTATTCAGGCAATACATCTTTACAACCTTTGAGAAGCAGGGATATTGACAATGTACCAAGTTATAAATGGTCTTATGGATGTGCACCGACAGCCGGAGCAATGCTGATAGCTTATTATGATCACTATGCGAATAATGTAGGAAAAGGATACATAAACCTCTATCCTGGAGATCTTCCAGAGGATAATTCAGAATATGGCACGACTCTGTGGACTGACTATATAAATGGTGGAACTATTTTGGTCAATGAATGTCCTCTATCAGCGAGTCATCAGGGAATAGGAGGACAAACAGGAAGAGGTCATGTAGAAGATTTCTGGTTAGGCTATGGATGTACTGATGAAGACCCATATATTACTAATAGTTGGAATTTACACACTTTCAATTGTATTGCGGATTTTAGTGGTACTAGTCAGAATGGCAGCGGAAACGATCCATTTGATGGTGCGACAGCAGTAGCATTCTATACTGAGGGTATTCCGTATTATGGCATTGGAACGCAGGTTGAATTTTGTTATGGTCTCCAGAACTACTGTGAAAGTAAAGGATATGTTGTGGAATATGTCTATAATCAGTATATATATGAAGAAGAATTAACAGACGGGTTTACCTTAAATGAACTCACTACAGAATTAGATAACGGCTACCCTGTAATTCTTCATTTCTTAAGTAATACTGGTGGACATACAATGTTGGCTTTTGGTTATGATTTTGACCCTGGAACAGATGATTGCAGAATATATGTAAGAACAACCTGGGATTTCACTTATGACTCATTTTACTGGGGCGAACCTTTCGTGATTAATTCCATTTCTTATAATCTGATGGGTGTAACGGTGCTGCATTTGGAAGAATTAGGTTTTTCATCTCCGGAAAGTGATGCAATTGAAGTACAATCAGAAAGTACTGATGTTGATATAAATATTGATACCTCTGGCATTGAGAGTTTAGGCTGGACAGCCAGCATAACAGAAGGTTCGGATTGGATGTCATTTTCATCAAGCAATCAGGGTTCAGGAGATGGATCTATCACCGTTTCAGTTAGTGAAAACAATACAGGATATGATCGCTATGGAATAGTATCAATATCCGCAAATGAAGAACACCCTTACATTGATGATATAGAAATAATTATCTATCAATACACTTATGGTGAAAATACAATATATGTCGGACCAGAAGAATCAATACAAGATGCAATTGATTCTATTATGCCTGGGGAAGCAAAAACTATACGTGTTTATC
>CAZAHZ010000480.1:0-2329 GCA_964485055.1 uncultured Candidatus Cloacimonadota bacterium | reverse complement strand
ACGTATAAAGCTTAAAAGACTTTATCCGACAATTGATCAATGACATGACACTAGGTCACTTTCTGATCTCATGGCAGCAGTGAAAACGACAGGTTTGTGCGTGGTTACAACCAGATCCAGGAAATAAGCAGTTTCTTCCATAGTATCAGTACCGTGAGTGATAATTATACCATCATATTCAAGGATCCTTTCTTCGACCAGTCTTGCCAATTTGAACATGATTTCAGGACTAACATAAGGGGAGGGAATATTGGTGAATTCCTCCACATCAATATCGGCAACATTTCTGATCTGGGGAAAATTCAGCAGGTATTCATCCAGCTCATCATTCTGGACGATGCCGAATTCCGCATCATATTTCATGGCAATCGTCCCGCCGGTTGTGATGATAAGCAATTTTTTCTTCTTCATAATTCACCTCGAGAGCAAAATCCACACCCTTCTTCGGTTTGTCAAGATGCCCATTTACGATCTGGACACAAAGGAAATATTTTGACAAAATCAAACACAGAAATAAATTTGCAAAAGCGAGGACAAAAGGGTTATTATGAATAAAAATAAACTCACACATAGCATTGAGGATTATCTGGAAATGGTGTATCTGCTATCGCTGGAAAATCCCTTAATCAGGATAACAGATATCGCCACCCGGATGCGAGTGCGTAAATCATCAATAGTTTCAGCAGTGAAGAAGCTGGAGCAGCGCGGGTACCTTCAGCATGAACCTTATGGCTCGATCATAATCACCGAAGAGGGGATCAGACAGGGCAGCGGAGTGTATAAGAAGCATATTATTCTGAAAACCTTTTTCATTGACGTATTGGGATTACCGGAGAATATAGCGGAAAAAGATGCCTGTAATTTTGAGCATTATATAAGCGATCAGACAGTGAAAGCAATAATTCGTTTGGCAGAGCAACTACAGGACGAGAAAAAAAATACTTAATATAAAAAAAATATTTCAACTTTCTGAGAATTTATTTTATCTTATAATCAGGAAGTTAACAAGGAGGCTATAATGAAACTTACCGGCTTACCAAATATAGGTAAGATAATGGCTGAGCGTCTAAATGAAGCTGGTGTAAAAACAGTTGAGGATTTATTTGAATTAGGTAGTAAAGCGGCTTTTATGAAGATTGCGGAAGCTGAAAGCGAAGTTTGCATTAGTGTGCTTTATTCTCTGGAAGGGGCGATACAGGGTATCAGATGGCATAATCTGGATCGCAGAAAGCGAGAAGAATTGAAGGCGTTTTACTTTAACTGGCGAGACCCTGAATAGAGAAACAGGAAATCAAAGTTTTATCAATTACAGTGATCAGGCAATAAAGCCTGATCTTTTTTTTACTCCAGATATAGACTGAAGGTTTCACCTTTGATAATCATCTTTCGCCAGTTTTTCAAATCCTTGGGAATAAGTTTCAAACATTCGGAAATCTCCTGGTCAAGCTCTTTTTCTATTACTCCCAGGCTAAAAATCCCGCTTGAATATAAAATTTTCATAATGCAGTTCTCACTGGAACTATTCAAGTTTATATAAATATTACCAGCCATTAAATCATGATCTATGTAAGTGGAGTTCATGAAAATAAATTTTATATTGTTATTAAAGAAACAGCTCAGTTTCTCTTGGGTAGGATTTTTTTTTAGTATGTGATTAATTTGCTGAGGACAGATAATATTTCCCATAAAATCGCAGAAAAAGCTTTTATGAATTTTTCCTTTATGAGAAAAATCAATAAATATAACTTTCGAAACAGGATAGATCGCCAAGTAAACTTCTCCATTCAGACTAAGTATTCCCTGACAATTCTTAATTTTATCAATATTCATTCCTGTGCTCCTGAACTATGTATTAATATAAAATAACTTTGTTTTGAAAAATAACAAATTTGGCATTTTTAAAAAAAATTAAAAATAAAATTTGACTAATATTCAATTACCATTAATATATTTACAGCAGGATTTAAAAAAGATGAAAACAGCAGTCCGGTTGGACTGAAACATAACGACGGGGTAAACCCCGATGTATGGAAAAAGAGTGTGTTAACATCGCAGTAATGAATTAATTGGTTATCTCCTACCTTGAAGTGGCATGCAAAGCATGCCACTATTTTTTTGCTTCATTTTCTGGATGTATTTAAAGATGTTGGCATATTTGCTGTCCTGATCATACCTGTGGATAATTTTTGGGAGCTGGATAGCAGGCAGGAGTTTAAAAACTGGCATCCCCCCTGTTTTTCTTATAGATTTTGTATTATCTTAAATTAATAACTGACCAGATAACTTGGACTTGCACCGCTGACGGTACACCGTAAGTTCAACCTTCGCC
>CAZAHZ010000479.1:0-2349 GCA_964485055.1 uncultured Candidatus Cloacimonadota bacterium | reverse complement strand
TTCGCCTTTTTATAATGATACGTAGTATTACTTAAGCTTAGCACAATCTGACATTTTTTTGTTAGATTGTGTTAAGTTGTTAAACTAAGTATCCACAGTATCAAAATTCGTGATTTTAGTGTTTTTCTATTAAAGATAGATCAGTGAGAGAAAAAAATACTGTAACCTGTCGTCAGAAAATCGTTTTACAGAGCGTAATTATTTATCTATATATTAAAGGGGGATGTAATAGAAATGAATTATCTTTCGTACTTGACAAAAAAGCGTGCTCAACGGAAAAGTCATGCGATTATTATCTTCAATAAATAATAAGTTAAGGAGTTTGATTCATGATAAGATTGGAAAATCTTGTGAAGGATTATGGAACTGTCAGAGCAGTTGATCATGTAAATTTCGAGATTCATGATGGAGAAATTCTCGGATTTTTGGGACCTAATGGAGCTGGAAAATCCACTACCCTGAAAATGATCACCTGTTTTTTATCTCCAACAGAAGGGAATATCTTTGTAGATAATTTCAATGTAATTGACAATTCCCTGGAAATCAGAAAGCGGATCGGGTATCTACCTGAGCAGAACCCGCTTTATTCGGAGATGCTGGTTCATGATTCTCTAAAATTCGTAGCAGAAATTCGCGGAGTAGAAAACTTTAAGACCCGCTTAAAAGAGATCATCGAGTTATGCGGTTTACACGGAGTTGTCCACAAACCCATCCAAAATCTTTCAAAGGGCTATAAGCAGCGGGTTGGAATAGCCCAGGCAATTATCCATGATCCCGATATTCTGATTCTGGACGAGCCAACCAGTGGTCTTGATCCTAATCAGATAGTCGAGATCAGAGAACTGATCAAAAAACTTGGTAAAGAAAAGACATTGATCATTTCAAGTCATATTCTTCAGGAAGTTCAGGCAGTTTGTGATAGAATAGTCATTATCCATGAAGGGAAAATAGTAGCAGACGGCTCTTCCGAACAGCTCAAGGCAAATTTGAATAAAAGGACGAAAGTAAGATTACAGTTAAAAGCTCCTCAGTTTGCAATTGAGGAAATGGTTACAGAACTGGGTAATATCAGTCTGGCGGAAATCAAGCATGCAGACGATATAACTGATGCTATCGTAGAATTTGATAGTATTGTTGACCGAAGACCGGATATCTTCAATTATATAAAAAAGCATGACTGGCTGCTCTATGAATTGCATCGCGATGACGTAAGTCTGGAAGCTGTATTCAGAAATCTTACTGTCAAAGGGGGTAAATAATGAACTATAACCGATTGATCTGCCGCAAGGAAACCGACTCATTTTTTGGTTCACCGTCCGCCTACATATTTCTGATAGTATTTTTACTGTTCTCAGGCTGGTTCTTTGCCAGTCCGCTATTTCTGGCAAATTCTGCTGACATGAGATCAATTTTTGATATGATACCTCTTCTATTTATGTTCTTTGTACCTGTTATCACCATGGGCTTGCTTGCCAAAGAAAGAAGCAATGGTACCATTGAGCTTCTCTGCACGTTTCCAATTACGGAAGACCAGATCGTGATGGGAAAATTCTGGGCTGCTTTGAAATTGATCATTGTCGGTCTGATTTTTACCTTAATTCATCTGATCACTATAAGTATTCTTGGAACTAATATAGATTACGGCGCCATTTTCTGCGGATACCTGGGACTTGTGCTGGTGGGAGCAGTATATGCCGCCATAGGGATGTTCGCATCCAGTCTTTCTAATAATCAGATTGTCTCATTTATCATCAGCTTTGCCATCATCTTTGTTCTTTATATGCTGCAATACTCATTATTTTTTATTCCAGCAGCTTTTGCCGGTTTCTTCCAGTATATATCCATTGGTTATCATTTTTCTAATATTGCCCGCGGTGTTATTGATACTCGTAATTTGATTTACTTTTTTGGCTTGATATTAATATTCCTGAGGTTGGCAATAACCGTTATGGAATCAAGAAAGTGGAAATAGGAGAAGAATAATGAATAGAAAATCAATCTGGATAAACTTTATCATACTGGTTGTTATAATAGTCTTTGTGTCTTTATTATCTCAAAGCTTCTTTGCCCGTCTTGATTTTTCCAAAGGCAGGATATATTCACTTTCCAAAGCTTCCAAACAATCAGTTAAAAACCTCGATGACAGGATGGTTGTTAAGGCTTATTTTTCCAAATCATTGCCCGGCGAATTTGCTGATGCCAGACGTTTTACGCAAGACCTTCTGGATGAATATCAGGCATATTCCGGTGGCAAACTCCGCTATGAATTCGTTGACCCCAAAGATGAAGATAAACTTAAAGAGGAAGCTCAGAAAAATCAGATACAACCTATGACCATGAGAGTTAATG
>CAZAHZ010000478.1:0-2354 GCA_964485055.1 uncultured Candidatus Cloacimonadota bacterium | reverse complement strand
AAAAGGGACATTATATTGTTTTGCCAGTTTTTTAACGAAGAGTTGGTCAAGTCTTGATTCCTCACCCCTAAGTTGAAAATTACAATGTGCTATACCATAATTAAAGCCTGCCCTGTGAAACAATTCGGTCATAACAACGGAGTCCATACCGCCACTAACCGCAAGAAGAACTTTCGATTTTGGTAAAAAAAGATCTTCTTTCTGAATGAAATTTTTGAATTCCTCTATCATGTTAGCAAAAATAGGAAATTAATTTGAAGATTCGAGAATTGAAAATGAGAGGACACTTTGATGAATGTGGTGATATTCTAATCATTCGATTTTCTTAATATACCTCCGCCAACTTTGCTTCCATAAAAGAAATTTGTCCTTATTTCCGTCTTTCCTTCCACATACATTATAATATCAAACTGATCCCTGGTAAAATCAAAGTTGTTATTTAATTTAACTTCAAGCTTGCATTTAATGGTATTCCCATCCTTCTCAAATAATTTCACATGCCGTACAATTTTTGAATCAATTATTTTAGCATCTCCTATTGAACCCGTAACTGTATTATCATTATGTATTTCAAATACAATAGGGAAGATACCTATTTCCCCATTCATATATGAGCTGTTGAACCTGCCTTCTCCCGTCCATTTCCCATAAAGATTTGAGCTGCCTATGTAAGTCTTATGAGAACAAGATGTTATCAAAAGAATTCCGAGTAAGCTTATTAACCTAAGCAGTAATCTCGTGTTCATGATATTTCTTTAAATTAATGTTATTTGAATGGTTTATTTGTGGATATAAAATATATCGGGATCAATTTATCTTTGATTAATGATTACAAAGGTCCATATTTATAATCTAAAACCTGACCATAAATATTGAAGTTTACAAGATAAATATCAAGGAAATTGGAATTTAATTTTGATAATGACGGATGGAAAAAGGTTTTAATGATCAGCTACCCAATTAAATCTCCCAGGTATTCCCACTATGCAGGAGGTCATCAATATTCTTCATCTTGGATTTTTCCTTTGCTTCTGTAATGAGTCTTTCCATATTTTCCTCATAAACAGGGCTTGAAACAGAACGTATCACTCCCAGAGCAACCGGGAATTTAGGTGGTGCCAGACGTACCAGCATCAGTGCCAATGTAGGGTCGGGTTCATATTGATCGTGTACCAGAATATCTTTTTCGGTAATTCCGTTCTCGCCAATTTTAACAACTTTAAGTTTCAATCGATCAAGCACAATTCCTTTATCCTGATCTTTTCCAAAGATCATTGGTTCACCATGCTGGAGGATCAGCTGGTTATCAAGTTTAGTTTCCTTAGCTGTAAGATAGGCGTGAACTTTATCGTTGAAGATAACACAGTTTTGAAGGATCTCAATCAGTGAGGTTCCATTATGCTTATAAGCCTCAATAAAAATATCAGACATCAACTTGGGATTAGTGTCAATAGCTCTTGCATAGAATGTTCCCTGTGCACCAATAACCAGTTCACCGGGATGAAAAGCGTTCTCGATGGTTCCCTGGGGAGAAGATTTTGTGATACTTCCAATGGCAGAAGTAGGAGAATACTGGCCTTTTGTCAGACCGTATATCATATTATTGAACATCATGATATTAATATCGATGTTTCTTCTCAGCACATGAATGAAATGATTTCCACCAATAGCCATCGAATCCCCATCGCCTGTTGCAACCCAAACCGAGAGTTTGGGATTGGCAATTTTAACACCGGATGCAATAGCGGCGGCTCTTCCATGAATACCATGTATTCCATAGGTATTCACATAATAGGGAAATCTGGAAGAACATCCAATACCGGATACCACAACAAAGTTTTCTTTTTTTACGCCCAACATGGGAAGAATTTTCTCAAAAGAATTCAGTATGGCGTGGTCACCACATCCGGGGCACCATCTAACCATTTGATTACTGACAAAATCTTCTTTTGTATAGTTGAGTTCTGCAGCTCTTGCTTCAATACCTTCTTTTCTCATTTTTATTCCTCCTCTATTATTTCAATGATTTTATCACTAATTTCCGATATCATGAAAGGCAGTCCCTGGATTTTATTATATTGCAGGTAATTGAATTTAGGGAAATTAATTTTCAGATATTTCACTAATTGTCCGTTATTAATTTCACAAACTAATATTTTCTTAAACTTAGAGAGGATATCTTCAGTGTTTTTCGGTAATGGATTGATATAATTGAAATGAGTAAAGCTAACCTTCTTACCTTCATTACGAAGATGGGCAACAGCTTCGTATATCACTCCAAAGGTACTTCCCCATCCAACAACCAGGAGGTCACCTGATGTTTCTCCATAAACTTTTTGGTCAGGGATGTAATT
>CAZAHZ010000477.1:0-2365 GCA_964485055.1 uncultured Candidatus Cloacimonadota bacterium | reverse complement strand
TGCCTTTGATAATCAGGGGAATATTCTGGATGGTTTCCCGGTCTCTCAAGCTGGCTATAATTATTCCTATTCACAACCAATTCTGGCAGATATAGATGGTGATGGTCTGCGAGATATCATCTATGGCGGTTGTTCCGGTGGCGGAGCAGTTTTTGTGGTCAAGAGCGACGGTTCTTATGCAGACGGCTGGTTTCAGACGGTTGATCAATGGATTTTTGCCACTCCTGCTCTGGCAGATCTGGATAGCGATGGTGAACTTGACATCGTTATCGGTGACCAGGTATCTTCCGGAACTCCGATTGATCATATTTATGCCTGGCACGCTGATGGCACTCCCTTGAATGGTTTTCCTGCCGGTCCCACGAATGCAATCTACGCCCAGGCTGGCATAGCTGATCTTGATGCTGATGATCTGCCGGAAATTATGATTGATGATAACGTGTTTACGAGAGGTTATGAATGCTATAATAATGACGGGTCTCACTGCGCGGAATGGCCCCTGCCCTGCGGTACCGGTGGGGAATCTATCACCATGCAGATGACTCCCATTTTCGGTGACTTCGATCTGGATGGGCTACTGGAAATTGCCGGGGCTGCCACTGGCTTCACAACTTACGTCGTGGAATGCTGCCTCTGGGATACTGAAAGCCCCTGGAACGAGGAACTTGCCTTTATGCCCCTTGATGGCTGTAATATTCAGCATAGTGGCTTGTATCCACAGGAATTGCTGCCTCCACCACCTGAAGCTCCTTCTGATTGCTCTGCGATTCTATTTGATTATAATGATGCTCTCATTTCCTGGACTATGGAAGACGCCGGGCAGACCGGATTTAATCTTTATTGCAATGCTGAATTGTTGATAGAGATCACAGAGCCGCAATTACGTGAATACATTCATTATAGCCTGGATAATGGTCAATATGATTATTATGTAACTGCACTCTACGATGAGCTGGAATCCGATCCTTCTCCTGCTGCTGTGGTTTTAGTCTCTCTGCTGCCTCCTCAAAATATTACTTATGATGCTGTATGCGGAATTGTCTATTTATATTGGAATTCTCCTTCTGCTGAGCGTGAACTCACTGGTTATAACATCTATCGCGATGATGTAATAATAGCCACGGTTGTGGATACAACATTTACAGATACAGGCTTGGCGGAAGATACTTATGAATATTATCTGACAACCCTTTACAGCGATTCTCTGGAAAGTGTTCCTTCTGAGACTATCTCAATTCTGGTAACTTCCATTTCGGAAGATAACATTACTGGTTGGGATTTTAAACTTGCCAATTACCCAAATCCTTTTAATCCCGCTACAAGGATATCGTTCCAGCTTGCTGATCACGCTTTGCTAAGTCTTAAAATTTATAACTGCACAGGACAACTGATCAAGACCTTTCCCGTTACGGAATACAATGCCGGAATTTCCACAATCATCTGGGAAGGCACTGATAATGATCTGCAACCTGTTGCTTCCGGAATATATTTCATCAGATTGATCTCAGATAACACTTTTGTCAGCAGCAAGATGATGCTCCTCAAATAATATCCTGGTTAAATGAAACATATACTCCTGCTGATTTTAATATTCAGCTTGTACTTATATCTTTTTGCCGAACCTGATTCTCTGCAGGCTACTCATTTTGCTCTCAACTTGACTATTGAGTCCTATGATGCCGATTTCCTGCGGATTTATGATAACCACAAGAATTTCTATTTTCAGGGATTATTTAATATTAATGATGGTTTTTTTCAGACCTTGATCCTGCCCGTAAATTCTGAATCGCTCTATGTTTCGTTAGGTGACTCTTTGCAGAGCTTTGCAATAAATCCCAGAATTGATGCAATGACAGTAGATTTCAGACCGCCCCCACCTTCCTGGACAAAGAAACTCCTCTGGTTCAAACACGATCTGGAAAAAGTCTTCCCAATCCTCGCTATTGTCGTCATCCTCATCATCAAAAGACAAAGAGACAGGAAAAAACAACAAAGTGAGGAAGAAATTTAGTAAACGGGTAAAGAATGCTTTTTTAATTATCTAACTCAAGTTTCGCAGATAAGCCAAGAGAGTTTTGGACTGTACTCAGAACAAGACTTTTGAGCGATATTTTACATCCGGTTTTTTATTGATGTGGAGTTTTTTCTTATCCTGTAGGGATTATTTAATTGTAGAATAATGAATCCCCCTCCCACATTTTATCCCGTAGGGATTATTTCAATAAAATATCAGCTACGCAGAAATACATAGGGTGGGTTATCTTATTTTCTACAAATAAATATCCGCTCCGCGGAAAGTTTAAGCATCATCTCATAAATATCTATAACTTTTAACTTGTTCTTCTAACCTAACCAGAGCGATACC
>CAZAHZ010000476.1:0-2377 GCA_964485055.1 uncultured Candidatus Cloacimonadota bacterium | reverse complement strand
CGCTGGCGTATTTCGCAAGTGGGACGCAGACACGGGGAGATGGTAGCCAAGTTTGGGGTTGTTATGGACGTCATCTGCGGAATAAAGAAGAGATATAACCACCATCCTTCGCTAAAGCTACGGCATGGCAGGCGGAAAACACAGAAGGCACGGAAAAAAGGAAATTAAGGATTAAGGATGAAATCTAACTTGGTTTTTTATGATAGCAGGGATATGATAAAGTTGTGGGAAAAACGAAGAAGCCGGCGGGTGCCGGCTTCTGTTTATAGGAATATTTCTATTTTTGGTTTAATTGCTTGAGATGACGGGTATCTGGGAATTCGAGAAGTTGTTGGGTTCGCAGCGGGGATTGGTGATGGTGATATGTGGCACAGAGGAAGATCACGGTGGTGAATCGAGCTGCTTCGCAACCGTAATCGTTAATCGGTGATGAGTGATAGGGGTCAGGGAGTAAATTAGTTTGATTTAGGGAAATATTTACATTATGAAAATTTTATAAACTGATAAAAAGTAATTAATGGGAATACTTTTTATTTGACAGGTATAGTGGTTTTGTAGATATTAATGTTTGGATGAGGGAACAAATATATTGCAGGAGGATGTAATGAAAAGGGTCAGTGTATTATTAATTTTTATTGTGTTTATTATCATGACCTGTCACGGTGAGATAAGTTTTGATTATCAGTTTTCTTTTTCAGGGCTTGACGTTGATGCCGAATTCATGGATCTCTGGCTGGCAGATTACGATGAAGATGGTGAAGATCAAATTTATGTTTCTTACAAAAGTGAAGAATTATGGCAGCTTATCGAATATGACCAGTATGGTGATACTTTGCGAATAATAACGTTTCCTGCGAATCAGGAGGAACATATTTTTTTAGGTTGCAGAATATTTAAATCTGATGATATATTATATCTGCTGGTAGTATATCAGAACAATATGTTCCGCTGCTTATTGGAAATATATGATTATAATTCTCTGGAAATAATCGAATCTGATCAGAGTGCTTCGCCTTATTTTTCAAGTGATTTATTCAGAGCGATAAAAGTTGTGAATTATAATGATACAAATCTGATCTTTATCGGCACGATTTTTTTTGATGATATGGACGGATTTTCCTGGTCTTCTATGCTCAAATATACATTTGAATCAGATTCTTTAAGTTATGAACAAGATATATGTTATTGTGGAGAAGATATATTCTATTTTGAGGGAACAGATTTCCTGATTTCGTTCAATCATTCATACAGCTGGTATTATGATGAAGTAAATAATATCTACATATCAAATTTTCAATGGGCTTTGGTAAATGTATCTTTTGATGTGTTCCCGGAAGTGGAAAATATCTATTTTATTAATCAAAGTGATGATTATATAATGAAATTTATTACTTATAATGATAATGACTTTCAGGAATACGGTATTGTAATCTGGACTTCTCCAGCGGATAATTTTCGTTGTTATTCACCAGATTTCTCAGAGCTTCTCTGGGAAAGCAGCAATGTGGGAATTGAGGATATGACGATCAAATCTTCCTCATGTGTGAATACCAATTCCGGAGATCATTTCTTTGTTTATTTCTATACTGATGGAGATGGACAGCAATACTGCGAGATCAGGAACAGAATAACAGGCAATATAGTTCTTTCAGAAGATCCGGAGATAATACCTTTCAATATTCTACGAAAGAGTGATGGGGAATTACTATTTTTCTGTAAACAGGATACATTGATCAACGTCTATGCTTTAGCAGAAGAAATCCAGCTTGGCAACAAAGAGAATGAGATCGCAATAACTGAATTTAACCTGTGTAATTATCCCAATCCCTTTAACCCGGAAACGACAGTAACATTCTCGCTGGATACAGAAGCAGAGATTGAACTGGTGATTTATAATATCAAGGGTCAGAAGATCAAAACATTAGCTGATGAAACTTTCAGACCTGACACATATAACATCATCTGGAAAGGTGATAATGATAATGGTAAGAAGGCAAGTTCAGGAGTTTACTTTGTGAAACTCAAAGTTAATAATGAAGTCCTTACTAATAAGGTAATTATGTTGAAGTAAAGACGTGACTCGAAACTCGTAACTCGAGACTCGGGAATACCTGGCGTCCCGTACGGGACGTCAGGTATAAAGGAAATGATTATGAGACAAGCTGCTTTAATAGTATTTGTTATAGTATTATCTGTAAATCTGATAGGTACCATTATCAATGTAAATAGCGATGGATCTGGTGACTATTTAACTATTCAAGCAGGGATCGAAGTCAAGTCTTATTTTTTGGTGTAAATTCATTTCTCTTTGATTCCTTCATCTCAGATTTTGTTGCCTCTATGAAGCGCAGCCGGAGGCAAGCGGAATAGAGGCAAC
>CAZAHZ010000475.1:0-2391 GCA_964485055.1 uncultured Candidatus Cloacimonadota bacterium | reverse complement strand
TCTATATCTAATAATAATAAAGGAGGATACCCAGTTGTTTTGGAGTACATTAAGCGCCTTAATGTGATTGGTTTAAGGAAAATTAAATTATGGATATAAGAATTGCCTGCCTATCGAAAACTACCGTTTTCGCACATTATCACGGATAATGTACCCCTAAACTGTTCAGTCATTGTCAAGTCCAACTTATCTGGTTTATAATTAATTAAAGATAATACAAAATCCCTATAAATAGCGGAGGGGATACCTTTTTATCCCTGAAAACTGACTTAATCATGATTTTCTGTTGTCTCGTGATAAACTATAAGCATACATCCCTGAGTTAAAAAAGTATCCCTAAATTAAATTCTCAAAAAGTAAATTTTAATAAATTCAATGGGCATTTTCTTAAAATAATAATTTTTTTAAATAATGACCACATAGGCTTGATTATATTATAAATATGAAATAATTTACTACTTCATTGATACTGATCTATTTCTTCCCACTTTTTACCGCTATATTGAAGAATAATTAGCTGGCAATTATCTATTTTGCGAGATCTGTATTCATTCAATATTTTACCGTTTAAATGCGCAAGAAGTATTCTGATTACTGTTTTATGAAGCACTGCAACTAATTCTATACCTTCTTGAGTTACGAACTTACTCTCTAACTCATTTAAGAATTGCAATATTCTTTTTAATACATCCTTAGGATTCTCTGAATTAGGAGGCTGATTTGAAACAGAATCATTTGACCAATTCTCATAGAAGATTGCGTTTTGTTTCTTGACTTCTTGTCTTGACCGTCCTTCCCATTCTCCAAAATCTATTTCTCTTAAATTATTATCAATGACAAAATCCGTATTGTGTGATATGAAATTATGAATAATCATTGCAGTCTTGACTGCTCGTTCCTGAGGGCTGCTAAATACTGTATTTATTTTTCGTGATGTGAAATAATGACCCAGGTTCAATGCCTGTCTTATTCCATTAACTGATAATGGATAATCTTTACTTCCAGCAAAAATATCTTCACCTACATTAGTTTCTGCATGCCTTATTAGAAATAATTTAATGCTGAATTTAGATGTATCATCGTCTTGATTATTCACACTTCCTCTGTCAGCTCTAACATATTTAGGAGAAAACATCCATGGTAGACGAATCTTTTTATGAACTGATTGGATCCCGTAGTACTCTATTTTTGTAGGACATTCTTCCTCATAAAAAAGCACTGCCCTACGGACTTCCTTGGCTCCTATTTGCTTAATATAATCATAAAAACAGCTCATTGTTGACCCACTATGTGTCTCTCCCGCTACCAATAATACTTTTTGTAAATATTCCTTAGGGATATTTACCGGAAATATTAAGTCATCAATTCTGCCTTTAATTGACCATGTATATTTTCTGTCTATCACGATTAATGGTAAATGACCCATACAGCCAGATATCATTGAACCAAATATTGCTCCACCTCTGCCAATTCCAAATACTAATGTCGGTCGATAATTCTGAATCATCATTGTGTTTGAAATTTGATCAGCATACTTTTCGGCTTTCTTCCATGTAAATTTTTTTTGTGGCTTTTTTTCCAATATATACAAAATAAACGAAATTACTCCTAAAAGCCCAGTTATTAATCCAATAATTTCTATTATGTTCAATTCTATTTCCTTCCTATCTTATCCCCTATTTAAAATATTTTTATATTTTTTAATTTACTTTCATATTTATGTTTCAATATTTCTTTTCCTTTGCTCTGTTTTAATTTATTACAAAGCGACAATAACAAGCCATAATTTTACAAGTCAAGTTAAATTAATTCCTTGCTGGCATCTCTCCGAAATTGAGACTATTCAATATTATGCCACCCATCTAACAACTTGCGATTTATAATAACTTTAATATTTCACTCTTTAATGTTTTATTGATAAATCCTGATCAAATCTACTTAATAGGGAAGCAGATTTCTGCGGCTGGTGCCGCACACAGTGACATTCTCACTGTACTCCAAAATTAACATTAGCCGATATTTCAATTAAAATTATTACCAATAAACCCCAGCAGTTTAGGACTACGTTATCCGTGATAATGTGCGAAAATGAAGTTTTCGATGAGGAGGTAAAACCCATATCCATAATTTAATTTCCTTAAATCAATCACATTAAGACGCTTAATGTACTCCTAAACATCTTGCTGTATTCCAAAACATCTTAATGTGCTCCTAAACATCAGATAAATTTTCCAGCTTTACCACCCAGGCAGCACCCAAGTGCTTAAGGAGAGAAGAGGGGACAAGGAGACGGGGGGGGGTAGTTAGTCATTAGCAGTTAGTGGTTAGTAGCTAGTAGTAAGTTGTTAATAGTTTAGAACTTGGAATTAGGTACTTGAAAAACTGTATTAG
>CAZAHZ010000474.1:0-2394 GCA_964485055.1 uncultured Candidatus Cloacimonadota bacterium | reverse complement strand
TATTCTCCAAATCAAAGTTATTTCATAGTGCTTTTGATAATAAGACTCTTACTGTGGACGTTAAGCTTGAAAAGGCTGTGCAGAAGCTGATTGATGATTATTCCGCTATCGCTGAAGGTCTCAATCATGACCGCATGGTCTTCATGGCAACCGGTGGTTTGATCATCAGCGGTTGTGATCAAGACATGCTGCCTGATGAATATGAACGCATCATTGGCTATATTTCCAGCTATACTCTTTATCCCCGAAAATATCTTGATGAGATCATTAAAAAGAAGAATATCCAGGAGGTATTCGTTAAAGCTGCCACAAATATTCTCAAGGAAAATCCCTCCGAACGTGACTCTATGTTGCATTTTCTGCTCGATATCGCTATTGCGGATAGCGATATTAACCAGGTTGAAATGGAATTGCTCGTAAAAATCGGTGTTCAGATCATGGGGTACAATAAAAAAGAAGTTTCTCAGATTATCGCTGCCGGCTCATATACCGAATATGTTCCCAAAGTTAAATAAAAGGAGTGCTGAATATTTTTAAAGGAGTTTACATAAGGAACTGGATCAAACTTAAATCAGACCTTTTATTGCTGCTTACAGCAGTGATCTGGGGATTTGCCTTTGTCGCTCAACGTCATGGCATGAGATTTGTAGGTCCTTTTCTTTTTAATGGTTTCCGCTTTGTGCTCGGTGCCTTGGTGATCCTGCCGTTCAGCGGTATCAGGTTTACAAAAGCAGAATTGAAAGCAGGATTGCAGATGGGCATTGTTCTCTTTGTGGCAACCACGCTGCAGCAGATTGGCATAATTCACACAACTGCCGGCAAAGCGGGATTTATCACAGGTTTATATATGATCTTTGTACCCATCCTGGGAGCATTTTCCGGTGATAAAGCCGGTTTCCGGACCTGGCTGGGTATTGCAACTGCCGTTGGTGGATTATATCTGCTCAGTTTTCATGGAAAAGTAGAAGTGGCTATAGGTGACAGCCTGGTGCTGCTATGTGCTTTCTTTTTTGCTATCCATGTCCGCATGATCGGGGTATTTTCCCGCCTGCACTCTCCTTTCCGCCTGGCATTTCTGCAATTTGCCGTCTGTGCCCTCCTGAGTTTAGCCGGCTGGGGTTTCATCGAAAAAGCATCAATTACTGGCTTAAGTAATGCTGTGTTCACTATTATGTATGGCGGTTTGATCTCTGTCGGAATTGCCTATACACTGCAGGTTTTTGCCCAGCGCAAAGCTCCCGCTGCCGATTGTGCCGTAATCCTCAGTCTCGAAGGTGCCTTTGCAGTATTAGGCGGCTACCTTATCCTCAAAGAAGCCATGTCCTCTCAAGCCCTCCTCGGTTGCCTCCTCATGCTGACTGGTGCCATCCTCGCCGGACTCCCCGAAAAAACACCAGAATCCACCCCCCCTGCCCAAAAATAAACCACCACCTCAATCACTCCCAGTCCATACCGTCCATACCGTCCACAACGTCCATCCTGTCCATAATACCCATAATGTCTATAACGCCCATAATGTCCATAATGTCTATAATGTCCATAATGTCCATAATGTCCATAATGTCTATATAGTCCTCTCCGTCCTCAAAGTCCTCTTCATCAAAATTTTACCCAGATTCCACTCATACGCTACATTCTTACTAAATATGAGCTCCCCCCAAAGTGCAACAACTAAGCACAATCTGACATTATTATGTTAGATTGTGCTTAGTTGTTGCACTCTAAAGCCGGGAAATGGTTGGTAAAATGGCTGATAAGAGGGAGAAATAGATAAAAAGTATAGTAAAAAAAGGTAAAAAAGTAAGTTTAGATAGTAAAAGCGTAAAAAAGGGCAAAAAAACAGGAAACAAAAAGTAGAACAATAGTATTATTTAATCCTGGATAGAGAATAATTAAGGTAACAATCGAAGCGGGAGAAGTGAAGAAAGTTTAAATAAGCGATAAAGTGCAGGCAGTTATTTTGTCAGGGTCATTTTATGGATAAAAATTTCCTTTCTGGTAGTGAGCCTATAGAAATAGAGACCAGAGCTGCAAAGAGAGCCTTTGGCATCAGCGCCGTTCCAGACGGTGAAGTGTTTATTAGCTTTCTGGGCGGGATAATCATTCAGCAGCGTAATAATTTTTTCGCCTTTCAGGTTATAGATATCAAGTGAGACCAGCGAGTTGTAATCGAGAGTGAAGCTGATTTCAGTGGAGGGATTAAAGGGATTCGGGTAGTTATCATGGAGCCCAAAACGAAGTGGTGTATAGGGAGAGTTATTATTATCATCATCAATGATAGGAATAAAGAGGGCAATAGGACCATATAATTCGCTATTACTGGTATAATCAATACTTTCAAGCCAGTAGTAATAAAACTGATCATAGCCAAATGAGCAAAAGTCATAAAATTCA
>CAZAHZ010000473.1:0-2399 GCA_964485055.1 uncultured Candidatus Cloacimonadota bacterium | reverse complement strand
CCCCTTTTTAATATTATTGTCAAGTTTTACGGAGACATTCGGATAGTCATTTAAATTTATGCATTTATGTAAAAACTTCAATCTCCCTTGGTGTATACTAATTATTGGATTCAGGCAAGTTGCCTGGAAGGTCAGTCACTTACTTCTTTTTCTTAATTGTTTCAGTAACTGTCGTAATTGGGTGTTTTTTGACGTAAGATTCTGTTACAAACTGCCCTGTTTTCACACTACGATGGATTTTTCTTACTTCATACTTACCCATATTAACCTCCTTTTTAGTTTCTCGCCATTAAGGAAATATGCTATGCTACTTCATTAAGATAAACTTGACGTTTTAATCTCATTTCTTCACTTTGCTCATGTGAATTTAACAAAGTAAAATGAAGCCGCTTTCAGGATTTTCTTGCAGGCGGTTTCTTTTATTATTAAATAAACAAATTCCTAACCCTCCCATTACCTACTAATCCGGTTAATATTCTGTAATTATTTTTTTTATAACGTATTCTCCCTGCCACGATCGCCGGATGGATATAATGCCGGTTGGCAAAATTAGTTACTTTCTCGGTGGAATAATCTGTAAAAAGAAATTCTTTTTCCAGTTCTTCATCTTTAATTAAATTTTCCGAGGCAAACAGGTCTGCATTCATTTCTTCTTCATCCCTGGCTGATATGCTCAGGTCATCAAGATAACAGGTATTGCCATCATTTGAAATTGAATGCTTAAATGCATGACCAAGTTCATGAAATAATGTGAACCAGAAATAATCTATCCTGTCATATCGCAATGTTAAAGCAATAACGGGATTGCCATCTCTCGCTCTGAACATTGCTCCATCTAAATAAGTGCGCGGTAAATGCGATAAAATTACCACGTGTATTCCCACTTTTTGCAGAAATTCTAAAGCCATCCTGGGTCCTGAATCAAATGTACTCAATAATTTTAGTTTCTCAATTATCTTTTCTTCATTTTCCGGGTTAAAATTATTACGTAATTTTTCTTCATCTGCCAGTCGGCAGCATCCGGCAATCCAAGCGGAAAGAGCATAATAATTAGACCGCTCACTCATTCTAACATTCTGCCGGCAAAGTGCATTTCCTAATGCTATAGCTTTATAAGGTTCCAGAAGTTTCCGTAAATAATACTCTGAGTTATCCTTTATCTGATTATAATCTGCACTTACTCCAGAAAAAAAAACTTCACGTGCCTGTTCAAACATCGCTTTCACAGGAAACTTGTTCCAGTCTATATTCTCAGACGGGGAAATATAATCTATGTAATCCGGCTGGATCAATGCCTCCACTGGAATTTGAAGACCTGTCTGCAGCGATCTGATCATTTTTAATGTTAGTGGTCGTTTCCCATTAAGAATATTCGATACCCTGCCTTTACTGCCAATATAGGGCACTAAATCAATTTGCTTCAGATTCATCTGCTCCATGCGAAATTTAATAGCTGCAATCGGAGATGGAAGATCTATTGGATATGCACTTTCTTCATATTCCTCTATCAGATGTGCAATCAGTTCCATTTCATCACGCTCTTCCTGAGACAAATCTGCTTTTTCTAATAGAATATCAAGTTGCAAAGCTGCATTTTGATAATCTTCATTATTCTTGATCAATTTAAACTTAAACATTTTGTCTCCTTTATTTTCAGTTTATCATATTCTTTATGCCTGCCTGCCCAGCGAATTTTGATTATCTTACTCTCAAAATCCACCTTCACAACGATACGGTATTTCCTGCCGCAGATATTAAACACCACACAACCATCACCAATAATACTTGCTGCTCTATATTGAGATTTCAATTCATTGGGAGTTGACCAGACTGCTTTTTTCATCTCAAGCAGCAACGCTTCTACTGAATCTTTTGTATCCGGAAAAGCTCTCATGAATTCTTTAAGAATATCTCTACCGGCAACAACCATATTTACTCCTGCCTGAGCTTATCTCTCTTAAATCAGCAAAGTTCTCTCATGATTCATAAAATAATAGAGAGCATAATAATGTCAAGTTCTATTTTTGGAAACTTTGATAAGTTTCCCAATAAAACTGTTTAGTTTTCATTATGTATTTTTCTCCGCTAGGGGATATATTTGAATAGCCCTTTCAGTTTAAGCAATCAAGGATGATTGCTCTACATTATTCACATGTAGCTTAATCATCCCTGATTAAGAGTTAATAGAGAAGTTAAAATCTTATATTTAATTCTGAAACTGAGCTGTCTTATAATTAATAAAATACACTAACGAAACAGGAAAATGCACACAAAAATAAATTATAATTGCTTCTTATTTTTACTCAAAACAATCTCCAGGGCATTTATATATAATAGCAACTTTGCTAGTGTCATGTCAAGCTTGACATGACGTAAAGGATATTTATAATTGTCCTCAA
>CAZAHZ010000472.1:0-2411 GCA_964485055.1 uncultured Candidatus Cloacimonadota bacterium | reverse complement strand
TTCAAAAATTTGCCTTAAACCTTTTGTAGAGCATATTCCTAAAATTTCTTCTTTATGAAAACATGTAAAGAAATATTTTTAACATTATCTTTCGGCAATCAATTTTAGGTTTTTCTTAGTAACCGCCAAGGAGGTGGAGGAGTGGGGCATGGATTTTGTGACAATAATTGATTATACCGGATTGATGTGGTATTACTGTTAGAACAGATAAGAGAGAATATATATGAATTAGTGATTATTTAAGGGAAGAGAACATCTAACATTCGGTGGCAGATGCCTCGTATTCAGTAAGATATAGGGAGCGGGTGGAAATTCAGGATAAGGAGAGTAAAACGGGTACAGTGTTATTCTGATGGGTCTTGTAGCGGTTTTTGCCGGACGGCTTCTAATGTAATGGCTGGTTTAGATCATAGATCTTGAGTTCATCAATAGTACCGTTCGTGATTTCCGAATAATTTTTAATAAATTCCAGATTTTTATCTTCAGGTGTCCACAAAATGAAGTAATCAATATCGTATCTTTCAAGCTGGGCTTCCAATTCAGTATCAGACAGCTTTCCTTTTTCGCCATAATATTTCCAATCGTTGAAATATGCGAGCCAGGCAGTCTCATACCATTTGCCATTAGAGGCGATGCGTCCTTTAATATCAAACTGAGTAATCAAATTATTTAATTTAACAATATGGCTAACTCCACGGGAACCGTTATAAATTTTACTAACCGGCTGGATCAAAAAACTGATGGCAAAAATCAGTATAATCAATTTTTTTAAATTTTGCTTAAGGTAAGAATTCTTGAAAAATAATTCCAGCAACTTTGCACCTATAATGATCAGCAGAATGTCGCAGAGCCATAAATACCTATAAACAACCAATATCAGCAGATAGCCTGAAAATAAGATAAGCATACTGACTAAAAGCAGAAAAATTTTATCATTAACAAATTGCCTTCGCTGCTTCAGAAGGTAGATAATTGAGCCGGCAAGCACAAACAAAGATAAAAAAGAATACTGCGAGAGAATGATAATTGTCCAGGCAATATTCTTGAGTATAATCACAATCTGAAAGAGAACATTGCTAAAAGAATTAAATAACGACCAGTCCGGCATACTGACATTACTGATATCTTCCCAGATACATATTGCCGAAGCATTCGGCGGGGCAAGTAAACCGGCATAATGCATCGGAAATTCTAAGGAATTTGGACCAACCAGAGCATGATTGAATTTTCCTGAAGTGCCTATGGTCAGATAGCCGTATTTATTGCTGATCAATAATATCCAGGGAATACAGATCAGTAAAAAAACTACCATTCCCAAAACATAGTTTATTCTGATCCCTGCTCTAAATGATTTATCTTTATTGCCGATATATAATATGAGGTTAATAACAAAAAAGTGAACAATAAAAAAAGGAAGCCCATAAGCTTTTGCCAGATATAATAACGCTCCCATAATTCCGCAGGAAATTCCAGCAATTCTGCTGCGGGAATAGGCAGGAGTAAGGATAATATTAAGATAACCCAAAGCCAGGCAGACAAACAAAAAATCGGGTGTAACTCCATTAAAGGCAAAATAAATAACATTTATGGCGATTAAAAATAAGATCAAAATTCTTAACTGCTGATTTATTTTTAATAGTTTAACCAGGAAATTTGACTGGAGGATCACGGCTAATCCTATAATTACAGATAATAACTTAACAGCCAGCGGGGCTTTGATACCGGCAAACATAAAAGGCATAAGCAACCATGACAGTAAGGGACCCCAATATCCGTTCACGGCATTGCGGAGATCATGATCGAGATATTTCTGAGCGATACTGAAATATGAAAACCCGTCCGGATTGATATTGTCAAGAAAGCGTGGTAAAAGCAATAAAGCTGCAATTAAAAAAAACATGACAATCGATAATATAGTCCAATCAATTTTATGTGAACCTGTTTGATTTTTCATATACCCCCCAATATCTTTCAGGCTGAGAGCCTTTCTTAAATTACTTCATTATGAAAATATGTAAAGAAATATTTTTTGGCAATATTTTTCGGCAATCATTTTAATTTTGGAGGGATGTCACTAAAAAAAAGCTGGCATCCCCCTGTTTTTCTTAAAGGTTTTGTATTATCTTGAATTAATAACTGACCAGATAAGTTGGACTTGCACCGCTGACGGTACACCGTAAGCGGGGCGAGGGCAACAACCAGATAGGTAAATAATTCCACATTTTCCCCCTCAGATTATAAATTGCTGAAACCGGTTACCAGTGGTCGTGTCCTCGCCCCACCCGTGATTACACTGGCGGTGCAAGTTCACTTAGCAGCAGAAATTCTGTTAATTTCGGGGGGATGCCAGACTAAAAAAAAGGCTCTTCATCAAAAATAATGGGTTAGTATTCAAATCGAGCCCCAATGAG
>CAZAHZ010000471.1:0-2414 GCA_964485055.1 uncultured Candidatus Cloacimonadota bacterium | reverse complement strand
GGGGTGGAATTTATTTGTATGAGGGAAATATAATCCTGCAAAATGTTACTTTAGCAGATAATTCGTCCCTTGACGGAGCAGCATTTGGGATCGAGATGGGGGGCAATATTGCGATCCTGAATTCGATAATTTGCGATAACCCGGGGAATACAGCGTATTATTATGAAGATGGCTGGATTGGAGCAGCCTATAGTGATATAGAAGATTATGAGACTTATGTTTTTATAGAAGCAGTGGAGAATGTGATAGATGAAGATCCAATGTTCCTGGATGATCCTGAGTGTGAATACTTTTTGCGTGTGAATTCTCCGTGTCATGATAGTGGAACTGACTTCTTTCATTTTATTCATACTTACTTTGATGTAGAGCTGGAGAGCAATGAATATATGGGCATAATGCCCGATATGGGAGCTTATGAATATTTTGAAGTAAATGAAGAAAATGAAGATGAGATAGCTAAGGCGGGAATGAAGCTGAGCTGCTATCCTAATCCTTTTAATCCGGAGATGAGGATATGTTTTGATCTGGACGAGTTGCAGCAGGTGGATTTGCGGATCTATAATCTCCGGGGAGAACTTGTCAAAGTTCTTTGTGAAAAAGCACTGGCAGCAGGAGAACAGAATATTTTGTGGAATGGGAAAGATAATAAAGGAAATGATGTGAGTTCGGGAATATATCTGGTGAGTTTGACGGCAGGAGCAAATAAAGCAGGTCAAAAGATAGCCTTAATTAAGTGAGGAAGTGATAATGAAAATTGTATTAATAATTTCTATTCTGACAGCAATTATTTATTGTAATGGGACAACGATCAATATACCGGAAGATTATAATACAATTCAGTCCGGAATTAATACTTCTGCGGATGGGGATACCGTGCTGGTGCAGCCGGGAAGTTATCTGGAGAATATCAATTTTGCAGGAAAGAATATACTTGTGGCTTCGCTATATTATACCACGCAGGATACAAGCTATATTTCAGGGACAGTGATAGACGGCAATCAAAGTGGCAGTGTGGTGGTGATCAATAGTGGAGAAACATCTGAGGCAATACTTTCAGGTTTCACGGTCACAAATGGATATACTGCCACAAATGGTGCTGGTTTATATATAGAAAACTCTGCTCCCTGCCTGGAAAACCTGATCATTTCCAATAACACTGCCAACTGGGGTGGAGCAGGAATATACTGCGATGAATCTACAGTAACAGTCACAGATTCCTGGATTACCGGAAATACAACCTCTAGTAATGGGGGAGGAATAAACTTGGGGTATAGTACTCTCTATCTGGATAATTGTCTGCTAACCGATAACCAGGCAAATGGATACGGGGGGTCAGCCATATATGGCGGTATGTCCTATACGTATATTAATAATTGCCTGTTCAGGGATAATTATGTTGATGGCTGTGGTGGGGCGATACTGGTAGATACAAATTATCTGATAGAGATCACAGATACCGAGATTTGCTATAATACAGCAACGTATTACGGCGGTGGATTTATGCCTTTTGGTTGCGATTCTGTATTGAACAGAGTGAGTATGCATCATAATACTGCCAATATAGGAGGAGCTATTTACGATTATTACTCAGAAGTAGTTTTGCTTAATTGCACGATAGCAGATAATCAGGCTATTGAAACAGCCAGTGCGATAGGAATGGAAGGTGGAAACCACATGATGCTCTTGAACAGCATTGTTTACGATAATCAGGGAACATCGTGGTTCCAGGATGTGAGCTATATCTACATTCATGCTGCTTATTGTGACATCGAAGATTATGAGCTTTTTGACTTCATTGAGCCTCTGGAATATGTGATAGATGCAGACCCTATGTTTATGGATCATCCTCTGAGTGATTATTACCTGCGTCAGAATTCGCCCTGCCATGATAGTGGTATTGACAGGTTTATCTTTGATATAAATGATATAGAGATAGAATTAGAAGTGGAAGAATTTATGGGTGAAGCACCGGATATGGGGGCTTATGAATATTATGAAGTGAATGAGGGAAGCTTGGATGAGATAACTAAGTCGGGGATGAAGCTGAGTTGTTATCCCAATCCCTTCAATCCTGAAACGAGGATTTGTTTTAATTTGAATGAATCGCAGGTTGTGGATTTGCGGATCTATAATCTCCGGGGAGAACTTGTCAAAGTACTTTGTGAAGAAGTGCTGGCAGCAGGAGAGCAGAATATCTTGTGGAACGGGAAAGATAATTTGGAAAAAGAGGTGAGTTCCGGGGTATACCTGGTGAGTATTAAGGCAGGAGGTCAAATAGCAGGCAGCAAGGTTGTTTTAGTCAAGTAAGAGGAAAAAATACAGGCATCCCCCCGAAATTAATTTCATTGTAGGTCACCACAAGCAGCAAGAAAACCATTTTCATTAACCCCCAAATTCATTTGGGGGTGTTGTGA
>CAZAHZ010000470.1:0-2422 GCA_964485055.1 uncultured Candidatus Cloacimonadota bacterium | reverse complement strand
TACAATAAATTGTCATGCCACTGTTTTCTGATGTATTATTATAAAACCGGCTGTCCGGTTTTACGTAAAAATCCAGATCCGAAAAATAGTTGAAATTATTTTCAGATATATCTTTATATTCATCAATACTCCATAAATGAATATGTTCCAGATGGTTTTTTCTGAACACTCCTGCCGTTAGTGTATCGCATTTTATTGTATTATTTGATGAAGTACAATTTTCAAGATAGTTGCCATAAAAATTCTGGTTCTTATAAAGCCCTATTCCTCTGATATGATTGAAAGTATTAAATACGAAATCATTATTGCCATTTATATAATCAAATGTACAATCATTAAAATTGCATCTGGCTACTACTGTAGGAATATTGTATTCATTATTTGTTATCTGAATGTCTGTATCAGAATCATTCCCGTAATAAATTATTCTATCATCGGAATTAAAGAAGCTGCAATTATATATTAATGATGGATAATCTGCAATATCATGACTATATATTCTTACACTACGATAGTTATCTTTGAATCTGCAATTCGTTATCTCAATTCCAATATTAGAGGATATACCGGCAGATGGGTAACTTGCACCATCACTGTAAAAAGCCGTATATTCTACTATACAATGCCGGTAATGTGATACTTCGGGAGTTTGACTATTCATGCGTATACCACCCCATCTATAATTTCGCGTATTCGGGTAACGGGTGAATAATATACTGTCTGACTCCGTTCCTATTGCTGATATTGTGCCATGGATGGTGATAACTTTTGCATCAGCCTCTCCTCCACCCGTCTCGGCAAAATTCCAGAAGTCATCAGAATTAACTGCTGTTACATATATATCCGTTCCGGGTAAAATTGTCAGAGTAGCATCTTCATTCACTGTGAGATTATTCGTCACATACCAAGGATTCCCTTCCGGTCCTATTGTTGTATCCTCAGCTATAATGCCATATATCTCTGTTGCAGAAAGATTTATTGATAGTGATAAAATGGCAATTATTAAGGCACAATACCTCATATTTTCTCCTTATACAGGAGTGAGACGCAAAATACTCTTCTTACATCTCACTCCTCACTTAATTCTATTTCAACAATAACATCTTGCTTGCCCGTTTACATCCATCTGCTTTTATGCGGTATAGATATACACCGGATGCCACCTGTCTGCCACTTCTATTTCTACCTTTCCAGATCACTTCCTGTTTTCCACTTTCCAGATCATACTCAGTATATTCCCACACCTTTTGACCTTTGATATTATATACTGTTACAGTTACTTTATCGGATGGTTCCCTCAACTGAAAACATATCTTTGTATCAGGATTGAAGGGATTGGGGTAATTAAACACTCTGGATATTACAGGAATCACTTCTTCACTACCTGGTTCTTCATCAGTACAATGCAGCAGGTACTCACAATAGTCTTCCAGTGTGGGTGTCTGAATATAGCAATCAATATTACTATTTCTTTCACCTTCTTGCGTGATCTTCAAATATGCATACCCCTGCATGATGGAAGCCTGAAGCGAGTCGTCATAGGAGGGTTCATTCTCAAGTATCTCTTGATATGATTCTATTGCTTCTGAGTAGTTATGATCTGCAAGATATGAATCTGCATAAAGCATTTTCATTTGCCAGTACATCAGTGTATCGGATGTTGTATATGGCAGATTAGATTCTGAGAATTGCCTGTAACCTGACATGTTCCCTGAAGTTCTTCTTTCAGCAAAATATAAGTAAGGTAAAGCAGAATGTGAACTGTTCATATAGGGATTTTCACTGATGTATTCACTTAATTCAATTATTGCAGTATTATAATCTCCGCTATTATATGCCGATATCCCTGCATTATAAGATGAATTTCTTGATTCGGTAAATACATAAAGAGAATCTGATGGATAGAATCTCAGCGAATCTGTACTGTCTGGTATTGTATTACCGGATACATTCATCAGACTGTCCGCATCTTCAGCCGCAAGTATATATCTGTCAAAATATGAGTAATTCTTCCATATATTCAAAGGAATACTTAAAGGTGGTATTACATAATCATCATCTTCTATAATATTTTCCCCACCTTCAAGCTGTCTCATATTTTCTGCAGAAGTGTAGATCTCTATACTGCCGTTATTATTTATATCATTATCATTAAAATTGTATCTTCTGATCACAGATGATATTGCTACTACACCATGTCCTTGATTCTCACTTATCGTGTTATTAGTTACTCCGAAATCACCAAGATAGCAGTAAATCCCATTAGTTTCATTATTGGATATCGTATTGTAAGTAATTATAGAAACTGTATCATCCATAGTACTCATATATAGAGGTTTCTCGTTATACTCGTAATTATTACCATGGTTTTCATCACCAATCTGGCAAAAAGTATTATTTGCAAAAACTCCATAACTATTAT
>CAZAHZ010000469.1:0-2425 GCA_964485055.1 uncultured Candidatus Cloacimonadota bacterium | reverse complement strand
CCAAATTCTAATCATGGGGAAATTTATGGGGCGGAAATACGGAATCATGGCGCGAGTTTTAATGGGAGTAGTGAGGTAGATGCCGGAAATATTCCGTTAGATTCTTATGGGGAATTCAGTGTTAGTCTATGGGTAAAATCCGATTCAAATTTAGGTGACCATGATATTGCTATTGGAAATGCTAACAATAATTGTGGAAATGGATTTTGTCTTTCTCATTATTCGAGTGGCGATTGGTATTTTTATCATGCCGCAAACACATGGGGAGTTGGAGCCGTTAATGTTGGTGTTTGGGAACACATAGTATTACAAGCTAAAAAAGGTGATTATAAAAAAATTTATAAAAATGGAAAATTATATGGCACCAGTTCTTCTATAGGAACATATTCTTTAGACTATAGTAATTTTCATGTAGGGTCGAGTCCCGATGGAAAAGGATTTAATGGTCAAATATCTGATGTAAAGATTTACAACAGGATTCTTTCGGCGGATGAAGTATTGGAGCTGTATCAGGGGGCTGATGTGGCTGGGGCGGTTTTTGATATGCCGTTGTCTGATAAAACAGGGTTTAAAGATATTTCTGGGAATGATAATCATGGAACAAATTATGGCGCGGATATAATTGGGGAGGCAGGATATTTTGATGGGGTGGATGATTATATAGATTGTGGAAATCCAGCAGACGGAAGATTAGATTTTGGAACGGGAGATTTTACGATTACATTGTGGGCAAAAGCAGATAGTGATGCTTCTTTGCCTGTTGCTCTGGTTGGTAAAAATGTGGGTGTTAGTCAAGGGTATCATTTTTATATTCACGGCGCTACTGGCAATATATTATACGGCTATCTAAACGACGGAACTGGGGATTACGCCGCGTTGAGCACTGACAACTTAAGAGATGATATCTGGCATTTCTTTGTTTTCTCAAGGAACAGTGGATTAGTGAAGGTAGAAATAGTTGATAGGGGATTATCAGCCACAAAGACAATTACTAAAAATATAGATATTGCAGAGCCTTTTTATATCGGCGGTCAAACACAAGGAAAAATGAATGGCCAAATATCTGATGTTCGTGTTTATAACCGCGCATTATCACAGCCGGAAATTACTGCTTTGTATGCCAAGGGCAGAAGTGGGAGTTCGGTTGGGACGTCAACTACTAATTTAAATAAAGGGCTTGTTGGTCAATGGGATTTGAAGAGTAAGAATGAGAAAGTGGGATCAAGTTTTGTAACAAATAAAGATTTTGAAACGAATATTGCTAATTGGACGGACATGAGCACAATCACGATGGAGAGAAATACTACTACTCCTATTGCTGGAACAGGAGATTTACATTGGGTAGGTACCGCTGCAACGTATTCTGGGATAGCTTCAAATGGAATTAGTTTTACTGCAGGAAAAACATATAAAGTTTCTTTTATATATCGATTTTCTTCTGGCTCAGCTCCTCGGATAAAAATAGGGAAAGCCGCTTCTCCCACATCTTCGTTACTAGGTGGAACCATTGAAGAATATCTCTCGTCTTCCAGTAATATTGTTTATTCTCAAACATTTACTCCCACAGAAACGATCACAGCTTACGTTCTTGTTTTTGATGGTTCTAGTAATTCCTCTAATTTTTATATAGATAATGTAGCGGTCAACGAAATTAAAACCGCGGATTCTACGCCATATGGAAATCATGGGACGATTTATGGGGCTACAGTTGGAGATGATTATACGAGTTTTAATGGAACGAGTGATTATATTGATTTAGGGGGTGGCAATAATTTTTATATTGGCGAATCTAATTTTACATGGTCTAGTTGGTTGAAAATTCCCACAATAACAAAATATCGTGGAATTTATGGCGGTTCTGCTGGTCATGGAGGTCATGGTTTTGGAGTTTTAACGCAGGATGGAAACATCTTTAGATTTGAGGTTTATGGTTCTTCGGGAGGAAGACAAGTTGAATATTACAACATAAATGATTATATTAATGAGTGGACACTTTATACTATTGTAGGAGATAATGGTGATGTTGATAATCCTAAATTAAAATTATATATCAACGGAAATTTCAAACAACAATGGACAGAAGATAATTGGGGCGACATCAGTTATTCAAGTGCTAATGTTGTTGGAGGTAATCCTGGTCAAGATAAATATTTTAATGGCGATATGTCCGATATTCAAATTTATAACCGGGCGTTGTCGGCGGCGGAGGTGAAACTCCTATACGACAAAGGACGATAAAAAATAGAGGATTTTATGAATGCCGACCCCAGAGGAGTGCGTTCCGCCCACCACTGGGGACTGCATTCTAATCACCACTGGGGTTTTAGAAATTAGAAATTAGATATTAGAAATTAATCGTATATATTATGTATATAACTTGGTATGGGCAGTCATGTTTTAAGCTGCAAAATAATGAACAAACTGT
>CAZAHZ010000468.1:0-2432 GCA_964485055.1 uncultured Candidatus Cloacimonadota bacterium | reverse complement strand
TTTTTCTCTTAATCTGGGATGTACACACTATCCTATTTTGATTGATCCATTAATCACCGTAACTTTGGTGCAGATAAATTTGATAGACAGTGCAGAAGTGATAGCAGACTGCCTGGCAGCAGAATTGCCTGAACCGGAGAAGTCCGGCACCGGAAAGGATCTTTTTTACGTTTCAGATAATGAAGAGAAATTTCGCAGTATAGCTTCCCGCATCACAAGAACAGACCTGGAATATCTTCATAAAGTATTTCTAGGAGAATCGTGGTTTATAAAATAACATATACAGGAGAAATATGAGCAATGGCTAAGCACATTTTCGTTATTGGTGGAGTTCTTTCGTCTCTCGGTAAAGGTATCGCTTCCTCTTCGATTGGTGTATTAATGAAGAAGATGGGATACAATGTGATCATGCAGAAATTTGACCCTTACATTAATGTTGATCCTGGAACAATGAGTCCTTTTCAGCATGGAGAAGTATTTGTAACTGATGACGGAGCAGAGACAGACCTTGATCTGGGTCACTATGAACGCTTCATTGGCACTCCTCTCACCCAGAAATCTAATGCTACAACCGGTCAAATCTATGAACGCGTGATACTTCGGGAACGCCGGGGAGACTTTCTGGGAAAAACCGTTCAGGTTATCCCTCATATAACAAATGAGATCAAAGCTCTTATCAGGCAGATGGGTGAAAAAGAAGATGATATTGTTATCACCGAGGTTGGCGGGACGGTTGGTGATATAGAAAGCCTGCCGTTTCTGGAAGCTATCCGTCAATTCGCTCAGAAAGAAGGAAGGCATAACTGCGTTTTTGTTTTTCTTACCTATGTACCGTTTATCAAGGCAGCCGGAGAGCTAAAGACAAAACCGACGCAACATGCCACAACCAAATTACGGGAAATAGGTATTCAGCCGGATTTTCTGCTTTGTCGCAGCGAATTGCCTTTTAACGACGATGTCAAAGAAAAAATATCTCTGTTTACCAATGTTGCAGTAGATCATGTGATCAATGCGATTGATGTAGAAGTGCTTTATGAAGTTCCAAAGGTATTTATGAAGCATGGTCTTCACCGGATGATCTGCCAGCAGCTTCAAATCGAGGAAAGACCCATTGATTTCAGTGACTGGGACAGGATAATAGACAGTATCAAAAATCCTGATAAAGATGTAACGATTGCTGTCTGCGGAAAATATGTGGAGCACCGAGATGCCTATAAAAGCGTGGAAGCAGCACTCATTCATGGCGCTGCGGCACATCGGGCTCGACTCAATATCAAGTGGGTTGACTCCGAAAAAAACAATTCACCGGAGCTGATCAAAGAAGCACTTACAGATGCTGATGGCATCCTGATACCAGGGGGATTTGGTATTCGTGGAATTGATGGCAAGATCGCCATATCAAAATATGCCCGTGAAAATAATATTCCATTTTTTGGCATATGTCTGGGAATGCAGGTGGCTGTGATCGAATATGGGAATAATGTCTGTGGACTTCATGATGCTTACAGCACAGAATTTGAGGAACATTGTCAAAATCCCGTGATCTGCCTGCTTGATGATCAGCATGACCTGGAATTTATGGGAGGAACAATGAGATTAGGTGCCTGGAAATGCGAACTTAAAGATAATTCTCTGGCTCAAAAAATCTATCAGAAAAAGGATATCAGTGAGAGACATCGCCACCGCTATGAATTTAATAATGTTTACCGCGAATTATATGACAAGAATGGTATGGTTTTTTCCGGAACTTCACTGAATGGATTTCTCGCAGAAATAGTAGAAATCCCTTCTCATCCTTTCTACATAGGCGTCCAATTCCATCCTGAATTCAAAAGCCATCCGCAGATACCACACCCTATCTTTTTCAGCTTTGTGGAAGCTGCTATTAAAAGACACTACCGGGATAAAGACTAATCTGCTCTTGTTCTCAACTGAGAAAGAATATTTAGTATATCCGTCTTCTCTTCTTTCCGCGTCTTTCAGCGTTTTCAGCGGTTGAAATATCTTCGTAAAAGGGTAAATAAAAAAAGGCAGCAGGAAACACCTGCTGCCTTTGGTTATATGGTATTATTTCATCAAGATCACTTTCCGAAGTTGATCAGTTCCTTGTGTTTGCAGGCGTATGAAGTAGATTCCGCTTGTCTTTCCGTCTGCATTCCAGGTTATGCTGTGATTTCCTGCAGGCTGATGCCCATCAGCAAGTTCTGTTATTTTCTGTCCCTTGATGTTATATACTGCAATGCTCACCTGCCCAGCTTCGGCTAATTGATAGTCAATAGCCGTCTCCGGATTAAATGGATTTGGATATATTGCTGTTAGCTGCGTAGTCTCCGGCACCGGCTCACTGAATGTATAGCTGATCTCTTCGCAATAGCCATTACTCTCTATTTCAAGAACAATATTGCCATCACCACTGCCAGTACGTTCATAAG
>CAZAHZ010000467.1:0-2435 GCA_964485055.1 uncultured Candidatus Cloacimonadota bacterium | reverse complement strand
AGGCATTATTTGATAAAGAATATATGACCTTAAGTGAATTTGAACAGGCTCAGTCGGCATATATATTACAGTACACAGTCGGGATAATCGAAGAATTGCCGGTTATAGACAATGGAAGATCATATTACAAAGAAATGAAAATATCTCATGATGAACAGAATATTTATTTAAGCAACTCGGACAGGATTATAAGTCTGAGTTGTTTGATAGAAAATGAAAAAGATTTAATGACAGGCAGACCGGAAATTATAGATTAAAAATTTATGTTTTACCGGAACGGAAAGCGATTTCTCAAAACTAAAATAAAGAGGGGGATGCCAGAGTTTAATAATTATATTGACAATAATTTAAATTAAAATAATAAATTATAATGAGCAATATATAGATAAAAAAAGGCAATGATATGGGGGAAATATGACAAGAAAATATACAATAGTAATAGTATTAATAGCTGGCTGGATAGTTTTATCTGCTGATGGTGTGGAGCCTGAAGGTTCAGGGACTTATAATGATCCTTACCAGGTGGCGACACTGGATAATTTGCTTTGGATAAGCACTAACAGCGATTCTTGGAGTAGTGAATATATCCAGATAGCAGATATTGATGCAGAAAATACTATTAACTGGAATAATGGAGAGGGATTTGACCCCATAGGCTGTTTTTGGGGAATGTATTATGATGGGCAGGATCATATCATATCAAATTTGTATATCAATCGACCGGATTATGGTTACTGTGGTCTTTTTAGCAGTGCAGAAGGGACTGAGATAATTAATCTTGGCTTAGAAAATGTTAATATTACTGGAAGTGAAAGAACAGGTGCCATTGTAGGTGAGGCTTATTCCTGTATGATCACAAACTGCTATGCAACTGGAAGTGTGAATGGAACTGATAGCTTAGTGGGAGGAATAGCGGGACTTATTCAGGAATCCACTATCAGTAATTCCTGGAGTTCCTGTAATGTAAGTGGAGAATGGTATGTTTATGCAGGTGGTATCGTGGGTTCATTGGAATACTCAACAGTTGAACAATGTTATTCAACCGGTGAAATCAACCATGCTACTTGTTGTGGAGGAATTGCAGGAAGCGCTGGTAGTTCACAAATATGCGACTGCTATAGCACAGGTAATTTAAATAATTCCTATAAAGCGGGAGGACTTGTGGGAGATATAGGGAGTACTTACTTAAGTAATTCCTTCTATAATTATGATGAAATACTTTTCAATGGAAATAATTTACTGACCATTGGAGCGATTCCTGGGGAAATGTTTGCTGAATGGCAGGAAAATGATTTATTTCTGGATATTGACGAATACCTGGAATTTGATAATGGAAATTACCAGCTTAGCACTGTTTCGGATCTATGGTCGTTACTTGCTTTCAGTCAGGATAATAATTTAAGTTTTTGTCTTAATAATAATATAGATCTCAGCAATGATCCCGATTTTTATATTCCGTATTTTAGTTGTGAATTTGATGGAGATGGGCATACTATTTATGGACTTAATCTACAAACGCCGGATAGTTGTGTGGGATTGTTTGGATATTGTTATGCTGCAACGATAAGTAATCTGGGTGTGGAAAACTTGAATATAAATGGCGAAGGCTTGCTGGGAGGTCTGACAGGATATTGCTATTTTTCGCAGATCAATAATTGTCATACAACAGGAAATATTACCGGATCATTTTATAACATTGGTGGATTAGTCGGTAGTGTAAGGCAATCTAATATCATTAACTCTTATAGTGAAGTGAATGTTTTGGGAACTCAAGAGATCCAATCAACATATTTAGGAGGGCTGATCGGAGAATTATGCCAAATGAGCAATATAATAAATTGCTACAGTCGAGGTAATGTTACCGGTCAGTTCATAGCCGGCGGACTTATTGGGACTAATAGTGGATATAACAATATAATTAATTGTTACAGTACCGGATATGTGTATGCAGAAAACCCTCAGTCGGGTGGATTAATAGGATACTGCAACAATCCTGAATATATCAGCAATTGCTTTTGGGATATGGAAACATCAGAGCAGATGACAAGCCAGGGAGGAACAGGCAAAACTACTGCTGAAATGCAGGATGTGGCGACCTATACGTCTCTTGCCATCGTCGGTTTAGAAGAACCCTGGGATTTTGTAGATAACCCCTATGATGATACTTCTGATGAAGATATCTGGGAGATTGATATTGAATTGAATGACGGGTACCCCTATTTTACTGAGATACCTGAAGTGAGTGTAGATGATGGATATTTAGAAGAAACCCCGTTAACTATCTGGTTAAAAATATTTCCCAATCCATTTAATCCTGAGACAACGATTTCTTTTTCTACAACGGAGAGTACTGAGAACACTGAGTTGGTAATTTACAATTTGAAAGGTCAACACATCCGTTCATTCAAAATTCATCCCGATAAAATCGGGACAAA
>CAZAHZ010000466.1:0-2439 GCA_964485055.1 uncultured Candidatus Cloacimonadota bacterium | reverse complement strand
GAATTGCTGACATGGAGTATAAGATGAATACTCAGGATCCACAGGTCGTTAATTTTGAGGTTCCTAACACTGCTTTTAAGTACGGGCAACAAATACTTGTCCATGTTTATGACAATGATGAAAGCACATCAATCATTAAAATATTATCTAGAAATTTGAATGGAATGCAGATCGTAGACGGAGGGAAGAACCAGAAGAACTGTGAAACTATCGCCCGTCTTATACAGTCGACCTTCAGCGGTCCTTCACCGGCACAAACGCAGTATGCTCCGCCGCCACAGCAGACATATACACCACCTGCCCCGCAGTCAGTACAACAAACCAAACCTCCACAGCCTGCATATACTCCCACACCGTTAGCTATGGTTCCGATACCTAAGAAGAAAACACATGGATGTCTGATCGCTTTTGGCATTGTTGCAGGTATAATCCTTAACTTCCAGAAATTTTCCGACTAAAAGTAAAAACCTCAGAAATGTTACAAATCAACCTACTCATCCTGACCATCGGCATCATTTAAGAATCGGATGATCTCATCGTAGGATTTATTACTTTTCATGATCGTCGCAACAAGTTCGTCTCTCCTCAGAGCATCCCGCTTGTCCATCAAATCCGCAAGATTTGCGACTGCTGCATCATACTTTTGTTTTGTTTTGACTACATTAATCTGAGCTTTTTCTATCTTCTTCTCAATGCACTCAAAGCCTGCTGTTCTTGCCATATATCTCTGCCTCCTGTCGATTTTGTTAATGATATCACCTTAGTTGCTGACTGATTTCTGCAGCCCTGTATTTGATATATGCCGCATCCAAACCGAAAGCCTTAAGTATTGTTTTCTGTACTGCAGTTACCGCATGATCAAGACGATACACATTGTCCAGCTGCCTGACCATTTCTATTTTCTCCAGTTCTTTTAGCGCAGCCGGAACAGTCATGTAGTTTGGTTTCTTGTCAAGATAATTCATTTCATCCTTCAGGCAGGTATATATCTTGCTTCTGATGATCAGAGCAATGAACTCAATGAATATTTTGGCTGAAATCGATTCGTCAGTATACACCCTAAGACTCTTATTCCCCAGATAAGACTTATCTCCCCGAAACAACTTCTCAGAAGTATCCCGGCTCTTATAAAGGGTTATAGCTTCTTTTGCAGTCATTTTCCGGGATGTGATAATAACAAAATATCCACTCAAGTCTATTTCTCTTTCTATAGTTCTGATCTGTTCTGTGGCAAAAAGGAATTTTTCCTTTTTTTCATCATAGTATAGTTCGAAATATTTACTGAATGCGGGACCGAATTCCTTTATCTCATTTTCATGCTGCTTCAGATATTTTGTCATCTGCCGTATCTTGGCTTCTATTTCCATCCTCTCAGAACTTTCCTTCGATATACTGTGATATATATGAAAGTATCTTTCTGCTTGATCTGTTTCATACAACCTTTTCTTTACCGTCATCCCATATACACTGTAGTCTGAAATGTTACATATCCTCTTGTTCTCAAATTTACCTTTATGGTCCAGGATCAGCTGATTCACGAATGACGCCATCCCTTTTACCATGATAACAAACTCATATCCGCAGGAATCCATGTACTCGATATTACTCTTACTGAAATATCCTCTGTCCAGGATAAATCCGACCTTCTTGTAGCCATATCCTTTTGCTTTCTCCAACATGATCTGTAGCTGAGAGACATCATTTATGCTGCCGGGGTATGCCTCATAAAACAGCGGTTCTCTGTTCGCTAAGTCATAGGCAATGGCATAGTTGAAGATCGGAAGCCCTTTATTGTCTTTTGCCTTACCGTATTCTGCCATTTCTATTTCCCCGGCCTGACAATTCTTGTTCGTGGAGTCGTATGATAAATATATCTTCTCACGGTGGTTCCTCGTCTCGTTCCATGAATTGAGAAAACCTACGCTTTGGTCAGCTGTTATGGAACTTAAGAAATCCGAAACCTTTGAATCACTATATATACGCATGTCCCGGGTGAACAGAGGATGGTTATACGCGTGATCAGGATAATACTGACCGGCATTGTTTTCTGCAATGATCGAGTATGCTGCCAGATCCAGAAACAGTCCCAGATCTTTATCTTCAAAATACTCGCTTAGTATCTCAGGAAGTGAATAGTCATTAATGATCTTTCTGATCACGATGTATGCGCCTATCCGAAGGCAGCTACTTCTTAATGTCCTGTTTTTTTCTTCAGGAAGTTGTGCATCAGGGAAATATTTCAGGAAGTTCTGATTGGGCTGCATCATCAAAGGATCTGCTTTAGATCGCTTACCGATAGTTGAACGCCTGGCGATCGTAAACTTCCTTTCCGGATCATAGACGCGATCGTACTCATATTCTATGTAGGTAGCATCTCCTTTTTTCCTTTGGGTCATTTTACCCGTAACATCGGGTATTTTCACAAGAAAATCCAAGTAC
>CAZAHZ010000465.1:0-2442 GCA_964485055.1 uncultured Candidatus Cloacimonadota bacterium | reverse complement strand
TACTCGCAGTCATTTTTTCTGCTTAATATATAACTCTTCTCTTCTCCTCCTATCTCTTCTTTCGCGGTCAAAATTCTTCTCCTCATCTATTCTCATAAAAATCTGCCTTTCAACAGATAAATCCTGTTAACCTAGCCTTCTCATAATAATTTACTTTTTCTGATGCAATCCGCAGAATTAATTTATTTTTGTCAAAGCAAATAAAATTCCAGCTAAATAAATAACGAGCCCACTCTAAAAAGTCTATTAACAACGAATAGCCTTCGATGACTACGGCTCATCAAGAAAGTGCGATAAGCACAAACAAAAACTAATTATTTGCTATTATTGATTTTATCTCTAACTTATTTTACATTATATAAATATGCTTTTTTTGTTTAAGTATATTTTTATTCTTTTTCGTGTATTTCGCCTGACGCTGGTCGAGACGGAATTCATGTAGTCTGATGCCGTAGCCTTCCTGTCCTTCATAGCTTCAGCGTCGGAGGAATGCGAAGGATGGTGCCTTTTGTTGTTGAAATATTATTAATGCTCCATCTTCTCATCTTCTTTAAATCATCTTTCGAAAACTATCGTTTTCGCACATTATCACGGATAATGTACTCCTAAACATCTCCCCCTCTAACCTTCTAACCCTCTCTAAGTCCTTCCTTCTCTAAGTCACTCCGTCTCTAAGTCGCTCCCTCTCTCACGTCTCACATCTCACGTCTCACGACTTCTTTTTACAATTTTCAATTTTCAATTTTCAATTTTTCATTAAATTTTCCCCTCTCATTCCCATTATATTTCATCAAGTTATTTATTAAATAAATGAAGTGGCTCTCAGCTAACGAAAGGGTGGCTCAATTTTCCCGGAGAGGTGGCTCTAAAACTGTGGACTAATGGCTCTATTGCTTCGGTATATCCAGAAGCTCCTTAATATATCCTATTATCTTTATGACCTCTAAGTCCATCCCGTCTATTGTCACTTCTTGAATTATAGCTCTTTTAAACTATCCAGAAGTTTTAATTTTAAATCTTTTGTAATAGGTATTTTTTTAATCTTATTAATTATACTTTCTTTACTCTCTCCTTTTTCAAGTAATCCTTCATAAACTGCCTTAAGAATTTTCTCTAATCCAAATTTTGCTATTCCATCAGTAATTAGAGCAATAAGTCCAAGAGCTAATATTCCTCCCCACATACCAAATGGTCCACCCAAAATTGCTAAGGCTGCAACAATAGCAGCCCCACCGGCACATCCTAAAGTGCCAACAATTATCACCATAACTAAACCAGGAACACCAAAACCTACAAGCTTTCTCACTAACTGATCCATTTACATCTCCTTTATTTCAAACTCATTGCCTTTTTTTAAAATAGAATTTTTCTTAAATACTGCTTTTGCTTCTTTAATATCCTTTCTATCAATGAAATATGCTTCTGCTGCTTTACCAATACCATAAGTTGTAGCTGCTGCTATAGCTCCTGCAGCTACATTTCCAGGTCCAGGTATTAACTTTAATAGTGCTCTTGCTATCTCTCTAACTCCAAAACCTATTCCAATATTTACTCCAATTGCAGCAAAAAATTCTTTTACATCAGATAAAGATATTTTACCTTTTCCGATTTTCCCAATTAACATGACCATTGATATCTGCAATCCTGTTATAACTGGTAAATCGGCAATTGGTATAGGTTGTACTCCTATTGCTCCTGTTAATGTACAAAAAATGAATATTATCTTTTCACTAAATTTCTTCATTGCGGAGATAATTCGTGCTGCAATTGCCATTTTTAATTGTGCTTCTTCAGGTAGTATATTAATAAAATAATCCATTAAACTTTCTATTCCCCATAAAGAAGACCGCTCATATAAAATATTTCCACTGGAATCATATCTTGCAAGTGTGCATACTGGAAATATTGATATAAGATTCACTTCATCAGTTATTCTCGTAATTTTTTTATAAAAGGCTTGTTTCTGATCTTCAATTGCTTGCATTTGATAATGTTCACTAGGTGGCCAATTTTCATTCCTTGAAAATAGCACATCAATGTGAGAAATAATACCAATTAATGGAACATCAGTGCCGTTAATACTTTTCACTTTGTTCAGCATATTTCTTATAATTCCTAATTCATTATCATTTAATGATGCAAATTCTGTTGCTTTATGAAGGTAAATGATTACATCTGGCGCTTTTTTCTTGATCGCAATATAGAATGTTTTTTCTGCTTTATTTTCGATTATATTAGTATCTTTAATATCATCGATTATTCCTCTTGTATCCAGAATCTCTAATTGACCATGTGATGACTCATAAGGATGCCAATCACAGTCCATAGTTTTGCCTTTTGTACCACCCCCTTGCGGGACTACCATTTCACCAAATATTGCATTTATTAAAATGACTATCCGTACAGCTCCGCATAAGTAATTCCACTTGAATTTGCACAAGC
>CAZAHZ010000464.1:0-2455 GCA_964485055.1 uncultured Candidatus Cloacimonadota bacterium | reverse complement strand
AATTTTGTAATACATCGTATTTAAGCATGTTTACGCATCTGCGAAACTTGAGTAATGTAAAATTTATTAAACCGCGAAAGCCGCTAAAACCGCGAAAGAATGTAATTGAGGAGATTATTAGCCAGATCATTCTTGATATTGAAGCTTTAAAATGGATTATTTTCATAAACCTCGATAATGCTTGGGATGCCAGGCTTGGGATAATTACCTTGACGAAAAAAACTGGTCGAAAAAGTTAAAGAGTGAGAAGTGTCTTTGTGAGATATTAAAATGGAGCATGGAATGAATATAAATTGCAGAATGGCTCATAACCAGATTGATGAATAAAATATTAGCTGTAATCATTGAATTGAATGAAAATTATGGAAAAAAATAAAGTGTATTTCGGTGATTGTCTGGAAATTATGAGAACATTCCCTGATAAATCTGTAGATTTATTATTTGCCGACCCTCCCTTCAATATCGGGCTTAAGTATCATAAATATAACGATAATCTGCCATATCAGGATTATTATAACTGGTCGAAAGAATGGATTGATGAAACATATCGGATCATAAAAAATGAGGGTAGTATTTATATCGCTATTGGTGATGAATTTGCGGCGGAATTAAATCTTCTGTTGAAAAATGCAGGTTTCTTCTTTCGGAACTGGATTATCTGGTATTACACTTTCGGTCAGAACCAGAGGAAGAAGTTTAACAGGTCACATACTCATATAATGTATTTCACCAAAGACAAAGAAAATTTTACATTTAACGATAAAGACATCAGAATACCGTCAGCCAGGCAGTTAATTTATAATGATAAACGGGCAAATCCTATCGGGAAAATCCCTGATGATGTCTGGAATTTTGCTCGTGTGTGCGGTACATTCAAAGAACGAATTGGAAAACATCCCTGCCAGATGCCGGAAAGTTTACTGGAATTGATCATAAAAACCAGTTCCAATAAAGATGACCTGATTTTAGACCCCTTTGGCGGTACTGGTACAACAGTAGCGGTAGCAAAGAAATTAGACCGTAATTTTATAACAATAGAGAAATCAGAGTTATATTATAAGATCATCGTTGACAGGCTGAATTGTGAAATAGATGAAGACGTTGTAGAACTTGATGTACATACCGAAGAGCAGATCAGTATATTTGAGAGAATGTAAATTGAAAAGAGAGAATATAGAACACTGATGACACTGATTGAGCGGATAATCACGGATTTAATGTAATGTAAGATTTATCTAACCGCGAATAGCCTCCGCAAGCTACGGCTCATCAAGAAGCCGCTAAAACCGCGAAAGAATGTAAGAGAAGATTATTAGCCTAATTTATTTTCAGATTTCACAAAAAGACAATAAAGGTAAGATAAATTCTGATTGACAGAAAGTAATTTAAATTGAGATAATACTTTCATTGAGAATTTGATAAGGAGATATGATGATTGCATATATGATCATTATTATTTTGATAATTGTAATAGCAAATTTATTATTAACAATCTGGCAATTTAAAATTTACCGAAAAAAGGAAAATATTGATGAACAAAGTTCAAGTCATACAGATTTGAAATATCAGATCAAGTTTTTATCTTTTGCCTTGATAATTGTATCTGTAGTTATAGGTTTTCTGGGGTGGAATGCGAAAGAAAGTGCAGTTGATGAGCTAAAGAAAGAAATTTTCAAGGAATTTGACTCAATATTGAGTATCTATGTGGTTGAGGATACGATATCAATATCTCCAGAAGAAACTAAGAAACTTAGATTTAAAGATATGAAGAGAATTGATGGTGAAAATTTACCAAAATTTTATAAGGCACCTTTAGTTATTATTTCTACAAAAAATGGATATATAACTTATACTAATCTAACTAAGGATTTTATCGAAATTAGAATGTATAATGAAGGTGAATACAACTGGGGTGAAATTGGGCCACATCCTTTTTCCGGTAAGATTACTTTATGGATAGTTGAAAAAGAATAATAGAAGCTATTCAAGCAAAATAAACACGAGGATTAATAGGAGCAAATTATGACAGACCTTGAGATAATAAAGGAACTTAGTGATTATTTAAGCATTACATTAATAGAAAATAATACAACTAGTGGTTATTCTTTAGATAAAAGTAAGAAAGTAATTCGATTGTCATTTAATTGTTTTCTGAAAGATTTAAATTATATAATTAATTCACTGAGTAACCTTAATTATTTAAATGAGTTAGAATTATCAGGAAATAGAGATTCTGATATTTTTACAATAGGTGATATTTCAGATAAAGAATTTTCTATATGGAAAAATAAAATTACTGATATTTCTTCCATTCATAATTTGCATAATTTAATAAAACTTGAGTTAACTTCATTTCATATTGCTGATATTCTCCCTTTAAAAGAACTGAAAAATTTAAGTACATTAAATTTAAGTGTAAATACAATTCTTTCATCCGATTCTAAACAAAATAGAA
>CAZAHZ010000463.1:0-2464 GCA_964485055.1 uncultured Candidatus Cloacimonadota bacterium | reverse complement strand
CCTGAGGATCTAACTACAGAGAAATTGATTGCAAAGATTAAAGAGCTTAATGAAGACGAGACTGTACATGGAATTTTGGTTCAATTGCCTGTTCCTAAGCATGTTTATGTACCAGATGTGATTCGTGCTATTGATCCGAAGAAGGATGTAGATGGATTTACGGCGTACAATTTGGGAAAGATGTTTTTGAGTACTGAATTTGAATACTTAGCTCCTTGCACTCCTCTTGGAGTAATAAGGATGCTTGAATATTACGATATTTCTGTAGAGGGAAAAGAGGTTGTGGTCATAGGTCATAGCAATATTGTGGGAAAGCCACTTGCTACGATGCTTCTTAATCGAAATGCAACTGTGACAGTTTGTCATATTTTCACTAAGGATTTGGCTGCACATACCAAGCGTGCAGATATTGTATGTGTTGGCGTGGGGAAACCAGACCTGATTACCGGGGATATGATAAAGGAAGGTGCTGTTGTTGTAGATATTGGCATTAATCGATTGAGTGATGGTAGGCTGGTTGGAGATTGTAATTTTGAAAGTGTATCAGCTAAAGCTAGTTATCTAACCCCAGTTCCTGGAGGGGCGGGGCCTATGACAGTGGCATGCCTTATGGAGAATACTGTAAAGGCTGCTAAAAGATTAAATAACTTAAAATAATATGTGTGGAGTAACAGGTATTTACGGACACGACTATATTGCTCAGGAGATATATGATGCTCTTCTTACTTTGCAGCATAGAGGGCAAGACGCAGCAGGGATGATGACTTATGACGGGGATGTATTCCATGTGAGAAAGGAAGTGGGTCTTGTAAGAGACGTATTCCATACAAGGCATATGAGAAGGCTTCAGGGATATGCGGGAATAGGACATACGAGGTATGCAACTATTGGCGGAATTAGTGCGGGAGATGCTCAACCGTTTCTGGGACAAGCTCCTTTTGGCGTTTGCCTAGCTCATAATGGAAATGTGTTTAATTCATATGAACTAAAACAGGAGTTATTCAAGAATGACCATAGAATGGTCAATTCAAATTGCGACGCCGAAGTTTTGTTAAATCTTTTCACTAAGGCCTTAACCAAACAAAATCAAGACAAGATCAAACCTGAACATATTTGGAAAGCTGTTGAGAGTGTATATAAAAGGGCGAAAGGATCTTATAGCGTAGTGGCTTATATAGCCAAGCAAGGAATGGTGGCGTTTAGAGACCCGCTAGGGATAAGACCTTTGGTTATTGGGAAGAGAAAAGTGGGAATGAAAACTGATTATATGTTTTCATCTGAATCTGTAGCGTTGGATTTGCTCGGATTTGAGCATGTAGGGGATGTTGGTCCGGGTGAAGCAATATTTATCGATGAAGACACAAGAGAATTTCATAGAAAACAAATTACAAATAAAAATCTCACTCCTTGTATTTTTGAATATATATATTTTGCGAGACCGGATTCCGTGCTGAATGGAATTTCTGTTTATAAAGCTCAAATTAGGATGGGAGAATTGCTTGCCAAGAAAATTCGAGCTGCAAAATTGGATATTGATGTAGTTATGCCTGTGCCAGATTCGTCTAGGACTGCAGCTATCGCTATTGCAGATAAGTTGGGGCTGAAGTTTAGAGAAGGTCTTGTGAAGAATAGATATATCGGGCGAACTTTCATTATGCCTGGTCAAAAAATTAGACAAAAGTCTATAAGATACAAATTGAATCCTATGCCGATGGAGCTTAAGGGAAAGAAAATTTTGCTTATTGACGACAGTATTGTAAGAGGGAATACCTCAAAGCAAATTGTTGAAATGGTGAGGGGTGCTGGTGCGGAAAAAGTTTATTTTGCCTCCTTTTCTCCGCCTGTGGCACATCCATGCTTGTACGGAATTGATATACCTACAAGTCAGGAGCTAATTGCTGCAAATAATACAATTGAAGGTGTTGAGAAATTCATGGGGGCAGATAAATTGTTTTATGCGGACGTGAAAGATGTTTTCGAGGCTTGTCAGCGGGGAAATCCAAAGATTAAGGATTTTTGCATGGGATGTTTCGACGGAATATACAAGACAGGTGATATTGACGAAAAAGTACTTAAGGAACAATCAGCTTCCAGGCTTGCGGATAAAGCTTGTGGAAGAATTGAGGATGATTTCAGTGAGGAGGTGAAGAGTAAGCAGGTTGGTTTGGGGCTTTAGCTACTACCATCCCTAACCCCCGCCCGCCCAAGGGGAAGGATACATTCCAGATATTAAATAATTATTACATTATTATGAAAAAAATATTAGTTATTGGTAATGGCGCTCGTGAACATGCAATTTGTGAGGCTCTTAAGCGAAGCCCTCAGGAGGTTGAGATTTACGCTATTGGGAGTACGAAAAATCCTGGCATAGCTGAGCTTTGTGCAGAGTATTTGCTTGCGTCTCCCACCGATCTTGATGCGATTCGTGCGTTTGCGATCGAGGTGCGTCCTGATTTTGCGATAC
>CAZAHZ010000462.1:0-2465 GCA_964485055.1 uncultured Candidatus Cloacimonadota bacterium | reverse complement strand
TGGAATGGAAAAGATGAACAGGGCAAATCTGTTTGCAGTGGACAATACATCATCAGGTTGCAGCAGAATGGGAAAGAAACAGCAAAGAAAATGTTACTTTTGAAATAGTGACATATGTCCTTAACAAGGGGTACTTATGGGAGGTTCGTTGAAAAAATATATCTTATTATTATTCGTGTTAATCTTTGTAAATTCGTGGTTACAATCTGCGATCTGGCACATAAAGCAGGATGGTACCGGCAATTTTTCCACAATCCAGGAAGGAATTGATGCTTCGGCAGATACTGACACTGTACTGGTTTATCCCGGTACCTATTATGAATATATAAACTTCAACACTAAAAACATCACTGTCGCCAGCCTTTTCTTGACTACCGGTGATGAACAATATATCTCCCAAACCATCATCGACGGCAGCAATACAACCCGTTGTGTAAGAATTGAAGATTGCCAGAATATTGCCTTAGTTGGTTTAACAATTCAAAATGGGTATGCTGTAGGCACCTCATCTTCCGGCTGGGGTGGCGGATTACTGATCATGGAGGTTGCATACGGGCTCTTGAGTAATTGCAGGATTTCCAATAATACTGCAGAACTTGGAGGCGGCAGTGTAATATATGCGTCAAATATTACCTTATCGTCAAATACATTTTCTTATAATCAGAGTGCCAGCCAGGGCGGTGGTCTTTTGATCTTGGACGGAGAAACAACAATTATCGAATTTGATCCCGTTAATTTAAATAATATTTACCTTAATTACTCGAGTACCGGGACGGATATCTTAATAGCTTCTTCGTCAAATACTTATTCAGTGATTGTAGATACCTTTACAGTAGCTGAATTTGATGAATACTTTATCGCACCGTATAAATGCGAAGCAGATTTATCAGCACAGCATCATAAGATTGAACAGATTGATCAGGATATGTACGTGGCACCGGAGGGCAATGATGAAAATAGTGGAATAACTGCTGAAGAACCTTTACAGACAATAGCCTGGGCACAAATGCTGATTAAAAGAAATGATGCCAATCCTCACACGATCCACCTTGCACCCGGTACCTATTCTCCTTCCTTGAATAATCAGAAATTCCCCCTTGGCATAAAACATGGTGTGACCATCCAGGGAGCATCACCTGAAAATACGATTTTAGATGGTGATGATCAATTCAATATTTTTCAATCCGGTTATTACAACAGTGAAGAACTGCCATTATTGGTAATAAGAGATTTACAAATGATAAACGCAAGGGATATTCTTGAATATAGAGGTGCTATCGGTCTATTGAAGGCTGAATTATTCTTAGATAATGTGAAAATTAATGATTGTTTTGGTGGGGTAAGTAGTGCAATATTATGCCGTGATGGGATATACAATTTTAATAATGTAAAAATTTTAGATAATATCGGAGGATATGCATGTAATATTAGTTGTATTTATGCTGGAAATCCGGAACCAATGCTGTCAGTAAATATTCAAAATTCTGTTATTCAGAACAATTATCCCAGTCCTGACCCAACATACGGTTATGGTGGTGGATTGGAATTTGGTGGACATCTTTCAATTCCGGGGGATTATTATGCATCATTAATAAATTGTGATATCAGTTCCAACTATAGCAGCTTCGAAAATGAAGGTATAGCTGGTACAGCAGGTTATCTTGCAAGTACTAACTTCATGACAGATATTGTAAATTGTACATTTGGTAATAACGCAGTTAATGATACAACCGGCTGCGTGATAACCGGAGGCACAAATGCACAGGTAAATATTTATAATAGTATTATTTATGATAATGTAGGTCATTCCTGCAACTTATGGTTTGAGACGGAGATCAACGTGTATAACTCGTTGCTGCAAGGTGGACCAAATAATGTTGGCTTCTATTATCCTGTTAATGCTTCTTTCAACTGGCATGAAGGCAATCTGGATGAAGACCCGCTCTGGCTGGATACCGGTGAATATCCTTACCTGCTCCAATCAGGTTCTCCCTGCATTGATGCCGGTACATTAGATCTACCCGCAGGAATAGAATTACCCGAATTCGATCTGGCAGGCAATCCCCGCATTTTCGGAGATACAATTGACATGGGAGCTTATGAGTGGCAAGGAAATGAAATATCACATGATCAATTACCAGTGACCAATACAAATATTACCAATTATCCCAATCCCTTTAATCCCTCCACAACCATAAAATTAGAATTAGCTGAAACTGGGGAAGTAGATTTAGCAGTTTACAATATCAAAGGACAGAAAGTGAAAACGCTGATGGATTGCACAATTGCTGCCGGAACGTATAAATGTGTCTGGAATGGAAAAGATGAACAGGGCAAATCTGTTTGCAGTGGACAATACATCATCAAGTTGCACCAGAATGGGAAAGAAACAGCGAAGAAAATTATGTTATTAAAATAGTGACATATGTCCCCTGGGGTTGATTATCTTATTAATAAAGCTTCAG
>CAZAHZ010000461.1:0-2471 GCA_964485055.1 uncultured Candidatus Cloacimonadota bacterium | reverse complement strand
TAATTTTATTATATTACCTACTTGTGTGAGCTTTAAAATGTCCAAACTCCAGACCTCGGGGCTTGCCCCGGGGTAGTTCATTAGTCAATTATATTCTTTGCGTCCTCTGCTCCTTTGCGTCCTTTGCGTTGGATAAAATTTCTTATCTGTGTTGAACTGTGAAATCGGTGGCTGAAGAAGGGGGTTGGGATTAGATATATTCTTTTTGCTTTAGTCCGTTCCAGAATTCCATGGAAATGGAATTATCTTTTTTATTTATGATACTACCCCTGTCTTCGTTTTTGTTATAGATAAAAGTGAGAGTCATTCTTTTTGCTCTGCCATAGCCATTGATCCTTGCTTCCTGGATCAGGGGGAGATAAGTACCTGTGTTTATATACGTTTTAATACAATTTTCAGCTTCAGCATTAATAACAACTTCTTTGGCATAATGGGTGTGACCATAGACGACAAATTGCACATCGGGGTGATTTTTAAAATCCTCTATCGCTCCATTCATACAATATTCAATTTTTGATTTAGCAAATTTATTAAAGACTTTGAGATATCCCATAGCTTTATGCAAATTTCCAAAGCTATTCTTATTAAGGAATTTTTTTAGTAACTGGATTCGGTCAATAAAATCACCTTTAACAATAATATCGGGGTAAACATTGTCCCACATGATTGCCAGCTTTGTATCCAGAAAAGCTTCCAGAGAATAATAAATAGCTCTTGAGATGTCGGTTTTGAGGTGACTCTTAAATTCACTGGCAGTTGACCACGCCAGCCAGTCAATGGCAGAAAGGGCAGGTCTCACATTATTGAGATCCTTGATATATTCAATGAGATCATCATGTATTCCTTTCCAATGATAGTCATAATTCAGGCGGAATACTATACCACTCATGATCTCAGTAGTGACTACCTCACTGATATTCTGGACTTTGTAGTATTCAGGATGGAATTTATCCTCATAATTTTTGTGGAGAACTCTTTTGGCAAATTCATAACCAAAGCAGGCACTGTCCCATTCATTTCCATGCCGGCACAATAGCGAGTATTCCGGAGAATGGAGATAGTTCACAATATCAACATTAATGGAGGGGAACAAGTCTTTAATTTTTTGTTTAAGCGAATCATAGTAATTGATGGCGCGGTCATGATTACCAATGATATAGGTGATTTTTACCGGAATGTTATTAAATTCAGCAGCTAATTTATTAATTTCAGAAATAAAAGTCTGACAGACCAGTTGAGCAATAATGTCGTCTAAGATTTTATTATACTCAATTTCGACATCGGGGTCTGTATTGACTGCATAATCCGGGTCCAAATTACCATTCCAGGGGCGTTTTGCTTCATCGATCATGAGCCATTTATCGGTTCTAACGATATCAATAATATCACCTGCCAGCACAAAATGCACTTCCTCAACGTTCTTTGATTTGGAAGAGGCTCTTGATCTGATTTCATTGAATAGAAGATTTGAGAAAACTTCAGGTGCTGTATTAGCTGACGTGGTGCCATCACTAAAATGCAGATCGCTAAGGAAAACAAGCATTTACTGCCTCCTGACTGATACATTTATTATCATATAACAAGAATACTCATAAGATTTTATAGTCAATAAAAATAAATATCACAATATAAAGAGCTTGGGGAGGATAAAGAATTCAGCCACGGATTACACGGATTTGCACGGATAAGAAATATTTTAACGCAAAGGACGCAAAGGGGCAGAGGACGCAGAAGATGAGGGAGCAACCTGGAGACTGAAAGAGAATGAGATGTTTAGGAGTACATTAACCGTGTTAATGTGAGAAAACGGTAGCTTTCTGTACGTGGTATTATTCTCTCATAAACTACCATATCCAGGCATTACCCCGCATTATTACTTTAAGATAAGGATATTATTATATTTCACAGATAGTTATAGCACATTAAAATGTAGGGGCTGATATAGGTTTGCCCCTACAATCCATAGTTAAACCAGGACTGTCTTGTAAATAATTTAAGGAGAATGTTTGGGGATAAAAAAATATCTTGCAATATATTTTTGTGGGAAGAGATTTGATTATGTAATTAAAAAAAGGGAATAGAATATTGAGAGTATTATACACCACAGAGAACACAGAGTTGAATAAAATTTGAATAATGAGTTGAGGAGATAATAATGAGTGATGAGCAATTTACGAAATGTGGTTATAATTTTATGGATTGGGAAGAATATAAGGATGTGAAATTCTGTAATTCCCCATTTTGTAAATTTAATGGGATCAAGGATGTGTTAAATAAAACATTCAATGATAATACTGGGAAACAAATAAGTGACAAAACGGCATTGTGTGATTTTATAGACACCTTTGATAATAAAGTCTTAGTTGAATTACCATATTTTAATTGTGAAGAAAAATATCCTGATATTAGCATTGTATATTGAGTTCAGTGCAAAAACCTCATTAAGTCAAAAAGAGAGAGGAGAAAGATAT
>CAZAHZ010000460.1:0-2487 GCA_964485055.1 uncultured Candidatus Cloacimonadota bacterium | reverse complement strand
CTGAGAATAGAAATGCGTTATATTGCCTTCCATGATCAATGCGGGATATTTACTATTACATTCATCTAAAAACTCACTGACCAGCAGGTACATTCTATCGCGGTCAGACTGCTGCGGACCATGTTCAAAACTGCAGTGTTCCTGATATGGCGATATATCATAAGCTGCATCCACCTGGGAATTTTCCGCATCAATTAGAACCTGCTCAATTGCCTTATCCAATGCACTGCCACTTAACTGGTTTAAACTCGTTTTTGCCATTTTGTTATCTTTGATGACCTTGATCACCAGCTTATCTTCTTTATAGCCCCGCAACAAATCTATCTCATTATATTCATGCTGTAATTCTTCCAGACAGGTCTCGCTGCCGGTTACGGATACTTTATCAGCTCCCTTATCCAGTAATTTTGTGATGATCTCCTGCAATAATTCCTTATTCTTCACTTTTACCCCCAATATTCAGGCGACATCTGATTGCCGGACCGCCCATTCCTACTGATATACTTTGTTTTTTTCCGCAGGTGCCGGAATTAAATTTATATTCATCAGATATTGCTGTGATTGATTTAAGCACATCGTAGGCTACTCCGGAAATTGTGGTATCCTTGATTGCTTTGCCAAGTTTCCCCTTTTTGATCTCATAGCCCAGCACAACTCCAAACATGAATTCGGAAGTGCTGTCTGCCTGTCCATTTGATGACCTGATCAGGTAATATCCATTTTCCACATCCGATATCATGTCCTCAATTTTCGATTTTCCCGGCAGGATCATCGTGTTTCGCATTCTCACCAGAGGCTCATCCGTATAGGAACAGGCTCTGGCATTACCCTGCGGTCTCATTCCCAGCTTCTGGGCTGTTGCCCGGCTGTGCATGAAATTCTGCAATATCCCATTTTCTATGATTACTACATCTTCGCCTTTTGTCCCTTCATCATCCACATAGACCGGCACCAGGCACGGTTTATTATCATAAGTATGGGCAATATCAACCAGTGTTACCAGTTCGGATGCTACTTTCTCGCCCAGAAGGTCGCCTGCTACCGAGCCTTTTAAAACAATATCAGCTTCAGTAGTATGTCCGATCGCCTCATGTGATAATATGCCCGCCAGATCGGCATCAAGAACAACATCATGTATTCCCGTCTGAGCATATACACCCTCATTTTTCTTCCGCAGATGCTCATAAAGCTGATCCAGTTTGCTGTAATACTGATCTGGTGTTCCCAGACCATCCTCAGCAAATCCGGCTTCTGTAAATACATCATACAGCGAGATCGGCTCCCCGCTTTTATTGGTAACAAGATTTATCACCAGACTATAAAGTGGACGATTTACATGAAAATATCCACCGGCTGAATTTATATATTTCTTCTCCACATTACTTGAGATTAATGATAAACTACGCATGCTGAGATTAAGAAAATTCCGGGACAGATAACTTTCAAGGTCATTCAGGAAATTGATTTTATCGCTGGCACTCATCTGGTTGTTCCTGGCTCGATTAAGATATTCTCCCGACCAGGTTTCTCCCGTTAATGCCGGCAATTCTCTCTGCTGCTTACCCCCCAGCCAGTCAATTCTGTCCTGTGCATCCCTGAAACACTCCCTGATCACTTCATCACTGCTCTCGCCGGATGAGGCAAATCCCCAGATTCCTCCCCTGCCTGTCCGAACCGATACTCCCTGACTGCTTCTGCTATTATTGCTCTGAACATCGCCATTCATTAAATTAATCCAGGAATCACTATTTTTATGTAAACGCAATTCTCCATAATCCTGGAAAAGTAATCCGTATTTCTGTAGATCAAGTTCAAACATTACGCCTCCAATGTTACATTTATATAATGATTTCCAAGCATATTTTATTCCAATTTATTTTCTTGCCTCCAGCTTTTTTCTCTTACTACCAATTTATACCCAATATACTCTCAATTTACACCCAATTTACATTCAACTTTTTTCTCATCTTTGAACTATTTTGGAGACATCAAGCGGCAAACAAGTGTAACAACAAGGCACAATCTAACAATAAAATGTCAGATTGTGCCTTGTTGTTCTTCTTTGAACCTGCTTTGGGGTTAATAAATGGCTGGAAGCAGCATGAATAAAGGGTTTAGGCTGGCTGTTATGAAGTTTACATAATATTATTATTGAAATTCGGAATTATGGGAATTTTTCATCTTAATATCGACGGTATGTTTGTATTAAACGTGAGCTTATGTGATTAGCTGATTACAGTTTTGTTCTCTTTAAATAAAAATATCAGTTTCGTGAAATTTGCATCGAAGCGAAGCTGCTATCCTACGCTGAAATTCCGACACGTTCTGCAAGGGGCGTGGACAACGACTGAACTTTTGCTCTCTGATCTAAATATTAATCTTTCAGTTAAAATGCTGGAACTGGTTACCTAAAGTCGTATTCTCGTCTCACTTCTGTGTATTCCGATTCATCGGGACGGTGAAAGTCCACTTAGCGACAGGAATTTC
>CAZAHZ010000459.1:0-2487 GCA_964485055.1 uncultured Candidatus Cloacimonadota bacterium | reverse complement strand
CTGGCTGCCAGGGGTGGAAACAATTGGTGATCTGCTGGAAGTGTGCGGGATGGGAGCTTATGGACTGAGCCTGGAGGAATTGAATGTGAGGATTTTTACCACAGAGATACAGAGAACACAGAGCAAATGTAATGTAAGATTTATTTTAGCAACGAACAAAACTAACGAGACGAACTGAAGATTGCAATGTTATTTTGGGAGTGATTAGTGAACAGAGATTATAATCAGATCAGGATGGTTTATTTTGGTATTTTCCCATCTTCGATTTAATCTTCTCACTTCTCACTGATTAGAATGTAATGTAAAAATATTTTAACCGTGTTAAATTTAAGGAGCGATTTATGAAAACACGAAAACCTGACGAGCATTTGAATAATGATGAGGTTGATTATTATTATCCGATCCAGAAACGTATAACGGCGTGCTGGAATGCTGCCACCCCGGAATTTAATAAGGTATGGGAGAAATTATATATCCGGTGGTTTGGTGATAATTACATGGAGGAAGAGGAGATCGAAAAACCCCTTGATCTTTTTTGCTGGATATTGTATAATGCCTGTGCGGTCTTGAGCTATGATGTGGAGGATATAACACCTACTCACTGGCTGCCGTGTGTGGTAACTCTGCGTGATCTGATTGATATGCTGGATATGATCTATTATGGTTTGTCAGATGAAGAATTGAACGTAAAAATTTTTGAACACTCAGCCGAAGAAGACAACGAAGATTGTGAAGAAGATGACGAAGTGATTATGATAAGTATTAAAGATGGAGTGGCGACATATACAGATATAAGTAAAGATGACCTAAAAGATTAATGAAATGTAATAATCTTTAGCTGCGAATAGACTTCATAGATTACGTCTCATCAAGCCAAAACTAACAAGACGAACTATAATTTATGATGATATTGTGTAAGATAAGATTTTATTTGACAGAGAAATAAGGAAAGTGCTCATGTGGATTGTGGAGGATCATATGAGTAACAAGGTATTTTTTTGTATTATTATAATTTCCGTATTTATATCTATTATGACAACTCAGAAATATTAATTGTTATTTTGCTTGACTTCTTTATTTAAATATAATTTAAATGAAATATGTATATTTTGATGAAAAAGCATAAAAGAAATGGAAATGTATATTACTGTTGCTGGTTAGACGAATCAGTAACAAAAAGAAAAAAGAGTCTATTTAAGAATCTTCCTTATCTGGGTAATTTAGTATTTCAGATGAAGAAAGAAAGTCTTTGGGTAAATTTATAAGGAGAAGGATAGAATGAGAATTTTCAGTAAAAGGACAAAGGGAATGATTTTTGTAAAAGGAGGAACCTTTGTGATGGGTTGTCGCTTTTGGGAAAAAGATGAAATGCCATTCCACGACGTTATCTTAAGTGATTATTTTATAAGCAAGTATGAAGTGACTCAGATGTTGTATGAGAAAGTTATGGGTAAGAATCCTTCATTTTTTCGTGGTAACACAGATCCCGTTTCTATGGCATTAGCTGCCCTTAGTAGTAATAAACCCGGGGCAGCAGTAAAAAAAAATCTTTTCGGCACAAAATCTGTAGATTTTGCTGTCATAAACAGCAAAATTAAGTCATATCCAGCTACAAAAAATCCCGTAGAGTGCGTTAGCTGGTATGATGCAGTAGAATTTTGTAACAAGCTTAGTGAAAAGATGGGGCTAAAGAAATGCTATTCAGGTTCAGGGGAAAATATCAGTTGTGATTTTAGTGCTAAAGGCTACAGATTGCCTACTGAAGCTGAATGGGAATATGCCGCTGAGGGTGGGAGAAAAAGTCGTAATAGATATGAGTGCTCAGGCAGCAATTATATTAACAGGGTTGCATGGTATATTGAAAATTCAGGTGAAATACCTCACATTGTTGGTAGTAAAAAGCATAACGAACTCGGAATTTACGATATGAGTGGCAATGTTAGTGAGTGGTGCTGGGACTGGTATGGAGATTATAGCAGCGATAAGCAGTATAATCATAGTGGTCCAGATTCAGGTTCTGACCGTGTGATTCGGGGAGGTAACTGTTTATCAATGGATAAATTTTGCCGTGTTAAATCTCGCGGCTATTACTGTCCTGACGATCACAAATTCTTTATTGGCTTCCGCATTGCCTGCAGTTCAAAATAGATTTACTATTCTTAGAACATTGTAATATACATTTCTTTATGAGGTGGTGAACAGTCCGGTACTCATCTTAATATCCTTCTACATATAGTTCTATACTATATACACCTACTATTATTAACTTTTGATAATGTGCAATTCTAAATATACTTGTTTTCTGTTCTGTTTTCAAAAAAAAGGTCACTTTGTCACTGTTCTATTCTTTTAAGTAGGTCATGCACTGAATTCAGGACTCAATTTCACCAGATACTGACAAGGGAAGTGATGCTTTTCAACTCTTCAATTGGTTAACCTGACTTTCGCACTTTGCCTTAAAAAATAAAATTATGTATATATTCGTAA
>CAZAHZ010000458.1:0-2493 GCA_964485055.1 uncultured Candidatus Cloacimonadota bacterium | reverse complement strand
CGGATCACCCTGGTGAAAATAATAAGCGCCAATATCTCTGATTGTACCATCAGCATCAAGTGAATCGGGATTCCCTGCATCTATACAAGGTGAATTTTCTGTGAGATTGAAATTCAAAGTGTCCGGATTGATAAAAAGTGGATCCATAAATAGATTGTAATATGTATCGATGGAATCTCCATTTATATTCTGGGTGACTACTTCTCCAAATCCAGGTGGAATACTACCAGAACAATTAGTATTATTTAGCCAAAATAGATTATACCCCTGTGTGTCCCCTAACATACCTGTAGAATTTTCATATAGAATATTATTCAAGATAGTCGCGGAAGAAGAATAGCAACAGATTCCTACATCACCATTATTATTAATAGTGTTATTGCTAATGGTTGCGAAGGAGGACTTATCGCAGTCAATTCCATCGTCAGAATTATTATAAATAATATTTCCACTAATAATTGCCTCACTTCCATATTTACAGTAAATACCATCAGAATTATGATGAATTCTATTATTTTTAATGATTGCATCATTATTATCGCAAAAAATGCCTTCATAAAAGTTGCTATAAATATCATTATCTTTAATTTTTGTTCCGAAGAGATAATAATAAGAACAATAGATTCCTTGTTTACTGTTATTAAATATTTTATTATCAATTATCTGGCCATCAGTGAGACCTAAGTAGACTCCATATTTATTTTTGTATATACTATTACTCCTTATTTTAGGATTTGAGCAGGTACTACAGTAAATCCCATATAAGTAAGAATTCGATATTGTACAATTTTCTATTAAAGGTGATGATCGCATAAGAAGAATAGATACATATGGATTATTTAATTGGCAATTAATTTCTCCTCCAGCATATTCTATTATGCAATAAGATAAAGTCGAGTTATCATTAGATTCATCATGAAAATATATTGCACCCCAATCTCCCGGAGATGGACTTTCCTGATTTGAGGTAAATATAATTGAATCACCTTCTTCACCTTGTGCAAGTAATAAGCCTTTAATATTAAAAGCATGATTACCTGCAAATTTAACCGTTACACCCGGTTCGATAATTAATGTATCTCCTGAAGCGACTTCAATATCTCCATCAACAAAAAAAGCGCTGCCTCTTCCCCAGGTACCGGATACGTACCCACTAATAACAACACCAGCCTGTAAGGTTACATCATCCAGGATCTCAGCCCCAGATAGAGTTGGTGTTCCCGGATAAGTATAAGTAAGAAATCCCTCTTTGCTGAATTTTATTTCATATACTCCATCGCTTAATCCAATAGAATAACTACCATCGGCTATTGTATATGTTGAGTCTGTATTGGCAGTTGGTGATTGAGCAATGAATTTCACTTTGATCCCGCTGTGATCTGTTTCGCCTTCCAAATAAGCATAACTGTTTACAGTTGCCATCTCAATTTTTCCCGGTAGATTATTTTGATTGTCTGCAAACACGCATTCAAACATCAGAAAAATGGTCATTGTTAAGAAAAACACAAATGACTTGTTAAGATTTCTCATTTTAACCTCCTAAAAATTAATAATCCTATTCTACTATAAATTACTTTCAAATTATGGAGTAATCTCCTATGGTGAAAACACAGGCAGTTGGTTATCACGTGTATTCACGAATTTCTATTCCTTGCTTTTCCATATTATTAATCACACAACCATCAAAATATATCTGTATCAAGACCGTCGATATCGCCATCAAAACTATCAACGTCACCATCCAAACCAACAACATCATCAAATCCAGAGCCATTATTTATCGAGTCATCTAAATCTAATAATCCTGACTCGAGCGCCAGATCAGAATCCGGAAAATCATCAATGGAATTATACAGGTCTGATTGATCAGCCGCAATCGGATTATCAATATTTGCCAAAACAGCATTTGTATCGATTGCCTGAATTTGTTCAGGAGAAAAAGATAGCGGTTGATCTGCCATCTCTTGAGTAAGGCCATCATGCATAATATCTGTAGATTCATATGAATGATCAAGCCCCATTAAATGTCCGGATTCATGTATTATGGTATTTGCAACCAAGTTTGATGCCTGCTCAATCGGCAATTGATCCTGAAATGCAACATCCATTATTTTATCAATCCTGATAATTCCTTTATCTGATGGATTAAACGTCTGGTCAAAATCAGCCTCTCCCAGAAAATCCGGGTTATCAATTTTAATGTTATTTAAATCAAGAGTTGAAAACGGGCCTTCCGCGGGTGATTCAAAGACAATTTCAGCATTTGAACCTGAAAAAGCATCCATGACTTTATCAAATACCGAATCATAGAACTTCTGGGCAAATTCGAGCGTGCTTTCCGGAACATAAAGATTTGAAGTATCTAAATAGATCTTTTGAGTGATGAGTCCAAACATATTTTACCTCATATGCTATTACTCTTTCAAATTCTTATTTAAATCAGAAAGATCTTTTATAAAATATGATTCGTTAACAACAGGTGGGATAATTACA
>CAZAHZ010000457.1:0-2520 GCA_964485055.1 uncultured Candidatus Cloacimonadota bacterium | reverse complement strand
AGGCAGTCATTTCTCTACAAATTTTTTCTAAAAAAAATTATCGTGGTAAACTTGGCTTAACCTTCATTTCCAGGAGCAGAAGGATGGGGATGATGAGCAGTAAAGCTCCCAGGACGAGGTTAGTGATGGGAATATTAATTGCTGTCATGCGAACCTGCCTGGATATCAATAACAGTCTGATTTTTGAATTGCCAGTGTCGGGTAAATATTTCATGCCAGATATGATCATGCGAAATTGCGATCACAGAGAGATCAGCCTGTTCCAGCAACCATCAGGCAATATCGCGGGAAGTATCACTATCAAGAGCGGAAGATGGTTCATCGAGGAGCAAGATTCTGGGTTTGAGCAGGAAAGCCTGAATAAGTGAGATACGCTGTTTTTCACCGCCGGAAAGCTGTTTTACCTGTTTTTTCAGAAGAGCTTTGGGCAGATGGAAGAAATCAAAGAGGCGGAGTATGTCGTTCTCATCGAGAGTGAGGTGTTTTTTGCATTTAAAGGAAAAAGGCTCGGGTAAAATCTCGGAAACAATACCTTCGGACAGAAAAGGTTCCTGCATCAGGTAGATAACATCGCTTCTCAGTTGGCAGGGCTGGTAATCGGATAATTTTTTATCTTGAAAACTTATGTCGCCGTCATAATCAAAGTTGAAGAGATTAAAGGTTTTTAGCAGAGAAGATTTTCCGCAGCCGGTGACACCCGTGACCACGATCTTTTCAGCATCATGAACCTGCAGGGCGATATTTTCAGCCAGCGTCTGATCGTTATGATAAAGTCTTTTGATATTAATATCCAGCATCTTGATCCTTCAATTTTTTTTTAGGAAGGAAAAAAAGTAAGTGCGGAGGTGTCAAGGAAACATGAAAGGATGGGGATTGTGTTTTATCCTTATGATTTAACACGGATCAAATCCTCATAATATTTTTTTAAAAAAAAAGATTTGCATTTGAAAAATATGGGTTATCATATAATTACAGCCTGCCGAGAGCATAAACACTAAAGGGTATTTTCAATTAAATAACCCAAAATGGCAGACTCGTATGAAAACAAAATGGATAGCCCGACCGGCTATCGCAGGCTTCCGCGAAAAAAGAGAAGCCTAAGCAAATGAAGTGACGCCAGTAATTGGCGTCACTTATTTTTTTGTACAGGTCTAAATGAATATACATTTCCTTTGACATAAAAAGCAGTCTCAATAAATTGCGGGATGCCGGAATCAGAAAGCAGGACGAGGTAAATATGGATGTTGTGATTGATAAATTTTTTACAATTTTTGAGAAAATATCGGCAATTCCACGATGTTCCAAACAGGAAGAAGCCATTGGTGCGTGGTTATGTAACTGGGCAAAAGAGCATAAGCTTCAATACAAGCAGGACAAAGTGGGAAATGTGTTAATCAAAGTGCCAGGGACTTCAGGTTTTGAAAAAAGTCCGATTATTGTCTTACAGGGTCACATGGATATGGTATGTGAAAAGGGACCGGGAAGTAATCATAATTTCCAGAAAGATGCGATCAAGCTGATCCGTGAAGGAGACTGGCTTCGAGCCGATAATACGACGCTGGGAGCAGATAACGGAGTGGCAATTGCGCTGGTGCTGATGATCGTAGAAGAAAATCTGGTTCATCCCCCCTTGGAATTACTATTAACAGTAGATGAAGAGACGGGATTAACGGGAGCTAATTTACTCGAACCGGGTTTTTTGAGTGGTGAGGTATTATTAAATCTTGATTCAGAAGACGAAGGACAATTTACGATCGGCTGCGCTGGAGGAAAGCATTTGATCTTACAATTACCTTTAGACAAAGAACAGGCACCAGAAAACAGCAAATTTATCGAGATTAAAGTAAGTGGTCTGATGGGCGGACATTCGGGAGTAGATATCAATAAGAACCATGCCTGTTCGAATAAACTTCTATCTCGCACGCTTTATCACTTGAAGGAAGAATTCAGTTTTAATCTTGTGGCTATTGGCGGAGGCACCGTTCACAACGCCTTAGCGAGGGAAGCAATTTGCGTGATCTGTATTTTTCCTGATGACTATGAAGCAATTGCAAACCAAATATCAGAAATTGGAAAGAAATTCCGTCACGATTACAAGGGGATCGAGCCCGAATTGCAGTTGAACATGACAAAGACAGAACGCATGGAAGAGGTTCTAACCGAAGAAAACACATTACAAATGATAAATCTGATTTTAGCTTTGCCCCATGGCATTTCTACCATGACAACGAGTATTCCGGATCTGGTGGAAACCTCCTGCAATCTGGCATTAGTGAGCCATACCGAAGACCATCTGGAAATTTTGATTAGCATCAGAAGCTCAAATGAAAGCAGGCTGGAAGCATTATCTAATCGGATTTCCGCCATAGCTGAACTGGCACAAGCCCACATAATCGAAAGTGAAGGCTATCCTGCCTGGGAACCAGAACCTCAATCCAAACTTCTGAATAAGTGCCTAATCAATTATCACTGATTTTCATTACGACTATATTTAGTTGAAAAATTGTCTGAACATTATGC
>CAZAHZ010000456.1:0-2521 GCA_964485055.1 uncultured Candidatus Cloacimonadota bacterium | reverse complement strand
GCAATGAAGGAAGAGCAATTCCTGGGCTGCGGGATTTCGCACAATCTGGAGCATCTTGTCTCATCCGGCACTACCAGCATGCATACAGAAGCGGAATATAACCAGATTGAAGAACAATTGGGGCTTCTCTCCAATGCCTACACTTCTTCGGATATGACAGCCTTTCATCTATCCGGTGAGAATGTTTATCTGGATACGATGATCACCACTATTGCAGAATTCCTCCGCTATTGCCAGCTTGATCAGACGGAAATTGATCGCGAAAGAGAAGTTATCCTTAAGGAAATGGTGATGGGTTCTACGGATGTTTATTCTCAGGTCGGCGAATGGGAAGCTTCGGTCAAATATCCCTGCACTAATGATAAATATCCTATTATTGGTTACCCGGAGCTCTTTAAAAAGATCACTCGCGATGATCTGCTGGAGTATTATCACCGGCATTATATTCCTAATAACATCATTTTTGTGGTCACTGGAAATCTTGATCCCCAGACAACCATGGAAAAAATTGAACAGACCTTTGCTGACTGGGAAAGAGGTATTTATCCTCCCGTATATCTGCCGGTCCAGAATCCATACGGCACAGAATTTACTTTCTCTAAAGAATTCAAGCTTAATAATGCCAGGGTCTCGATCAATTATATCATACCTCAGGCATATTATCAATATTCTGCCGAACTCAATGCTGCCATGGATATACTCTTCAGCAAGAGACGCTCGCGCATCAACTACCGGCTGGTGGAAGAAGAAAAACTGGTCAACTACGTCTGGGGTTACTGTTCTTCCATTACAGACCAGGTGGGAATAAATACTGCCAGCATCGGATTTGAACCAAAGGATCAGGAAGACATAGATAAGATCATTGCCATCATTGACGAAGAATTACAGCAGGCAGCAAAAAAAGGATTTTCCGCTGAAGAGCTGGAAAACTATATTAATCGCACTAAAGCTTCTCATTTACTTTTTGAACTCACCCCTGACAGGGAAGCTAATTTAATTGGCTGGTCTTTGTATAACCAGGGTGATCCTGATTTACTGGGAATGCAAATGAAAGCACTGGAATCTATCAGACTTGAGGACATGCCCACTGCTATTGCTTCAATCCTGCTTACGGGACAGCGGGTTATTACGAAAGCACTGCCTGAAAAAGAACCTGAAGAAGCTCTATCTCAGGAGGTGGCAGAAATCTTAACTGAAGTATCCATGCAGAAAATGGAGTTAGATAATAATATCAAGCTTTTCTACAATAAAGCAGAGCAGAAGGATGTAGTAAACCTGGCTTTATTGCTGCCGATAACTCAGGACTGGGAGACTGTTAATAATGCCGGTATTTTGGAAATAACCGCTGATCTGCTAATGAAAGGCTCCAAAAAATACGACTCTATTGAGATCAGTGAATGGCTCGAAGACCATGTGGTTTCCTGTAATTGCGATGTCCAGGCTAATGGTTTGATGATAACCATCAAATGTCTTACTGCTGACCTTAATAAGATACTGGATATATACATAGACGGCTTCAATCGCCCACTTTTTTCCGAAAATGAGATTGAGCTTTGGAAAGAGAGGATGCAGAGCCGGTTTGACCGCCGATCCACAACAGCACGTTATCAGCACCAGATCTTCCGTAGTGAGAAGCTTTATGGAACCAATACCCGCCAGGGTATGTTACTCGCTGATATCGTGGCGAAGCAGATGCAATATTCACAGAATGATATTAAAGCATGCTGGGATAAATTCTTTATGGTTGATCACATCTTGCTGGCTGTAAACGGAGATATCTCCTCTGACCGGGTTGTTGAATATGCCAGAATGCTGGAGAACAAACTTCGCAAAGGCTCCGTTACTGAGCCTTTACACAAATTGAAGATACCTGATGGAAATCTATCTTTCTCTCAGGAATATAAGTTCGAGCAGGTTAATCTTGATATCAATATTTCTGCTCCGGACGTCAATAATCCCGATTTCAAGGTCATGAAAGTGATAAATGATCTTTTTAACCGGACAGATGGGGGTTTGCATGAAGCTACCAGGGGCACAAATAATCTCGCATATTTTGCCAATGCTTACTACACCATCTCTCAGGATTACGGCTACCTCAGGCTTACCAGTCAAACTTCACTGGAAAACAGAGATGAACTCATTCAGGTTCTCGTCCAGGAACTGAATAATATGATGAATATTGAGATCTCGCAGGACGAGATCAGACAAGTGCTATCCCACAACGAAATCATTCGTCGCAATAATATCTCCGCTGCCTATCTGCCCAGTCTGATCCTTAACAGCGAAGATAGCGGACTGGGATATGACTGGTGGGCCAGAGAAATGGATGAACTCTCCAACGTAACAGCCGAAGACATCAGAAGGGTCGCCACTCAATATTTTCAGAATAAGGCTATAATAGTTTCCTTCCCCTCCGAAGATTTCCAGAGAAAAATTGAATAAGAACTCAAGGCTGTCAGAAGATATTAAATGATCTAACAGGCATCCCCCCGAAATTAACAGATTTTCTGCTGTAAGTGGA
>CAZAHZ010000455.1:0-2540 GCA_964485055.1 uncultured Candidatus Cloacimonadota bacterium | reverse complement strand
AATTTTGTAATACATCGTATTTAAGCATGTTTACGCATCTGCGAAACTTGAGTAAATAATAACCAGGCAACACTTTCTGGAGGAGGAATTTGCTGCTATCAATCTTCGCATCCATACCTGACCGATATGACAATAACAGGAAATTCTGCAGGATTTAGTGGTGGTGGAATTTGCTGCCTGCAATCTGCAACAGTAAATTTCAATGCTCTAAACCGATGCAGTTTATATCTTAATAACGTGAGTTACCGGGGAAATGGCAGTGAGATTTATTCAGACAGCTTCATTAATGTGATAGTAGATACATTTACAGTTATAAATCCTACAGACTTTCAAGCAGCTCCGCTGAATAATTTTGATTTTGATATACTTTGTGCCATGCAGGAACAGGTAGATGCTGATTTATATGTATCGGCAGAGGGTGATAATTCAAATTCAGGATTAGATGAACAGAATCCCCTGCAAACCATACGTTATGCAACTTCCATAATCATGGCAGACAGTCTGAATCCACACACTATCTATCTGGCAGAAGGCATCTACAGCTTCGAATCAAACAATGAGTTTTTTACGGTAGATATTCCTTCCGGCATTACTTTGCAGGGAGCGGGAGAAACAGCAGTGATCCTGGATGCTGATAGCCTGACAGGAGTAATCAGACTTGAGCAGGTTAATAACGTTATTATAAGTGATTTAACTGTTATTAATGGGAATAGTCGAGTAAGTGGCGGAGGTATTTTTTGTGAATCTTCCAGCTTGAATATTTCAAATGTGACGGTTATAAATAGTTCAGCAATTTTATATGGAGGTGGAATTTACAGCCATTATTCAGATATTATCATGGATAATGTTACAATAAGTGATAATAATTGCCGCTGGCAAGGAGGAGGAATGTATCTGGACCATTCAAACCTGCAGGCTTCTAATGCTCAAGTTACAAATAACATCTCTGAGGAAGGTGGGGGTATCTACTGCGATGGCTCAGTTACATACTGGGAAAATGTGACAATAACAGGAAATCGGGCAGATATTGTTGGTGGATTTTATAATTTTAGTCAAAATACAACATTCGATGCCCAGAATCGGTGTAATATCTATTTAAATAACGCTGGCAGCCGAGGTATGGGAGTTGATATGTTTAGTGCTATAGAAATTAATGTAGTGGTTGATACATTACCGTCCTGAATCCTACTGGGTATCATGCTGCTCTTCTGGAATATTTCACTTTCGATATTCAGCACGGATTTCTGGAACCAGTGGGTGCAAACCTGTATGTTTCTCCGCAGGGAGATAATCAAAATAGCGGTCTGGATGCTGATCATCCTTTGCAGACAATCAGTTACGCCTGTGCTATAATACTGGCAGATAATCTGAATCCTCGTACTATATATCTTTCTGAAGGATTATACAGTCCTACAGCTAATAGTGAGGCATTCCCGATCCATCTTCCGGACTATGTATCATTACAGGGTAATGATGAATTAGATACTATCCTCGATGCCGAAGGCTCCACAACGGTTTTTCTTCTTTTTGATTGTAGTGATGTGAATTTGAATAATTTAACCATTATCAATGGATATGATAATTTTTATGGAGGAGGAATCTATTCTTGTTATTCAAATGCCTGCCTGGACCATGTGACAATTGCTAACTGTCATTCAGATAATTATGGCGGAGGTATAAGCAGCAGATCTTCTGATTTAAAGCTTATCAATGTTACAATAACCCAGAATAGTTCAGCAAATGTGGGTGGTGGCATCTGTATTTCCGAAAGCAGTACTGACAGCCTGACAATTATTAACAGCATATTATGGGAGAACTATCCTTATGAAATTGAGTTTTTTGAGGTATATCCCTCACCCACTCTCACTATTGCCTTTACTGATATTTCGGGAAGGGAAGAAGGCATCAATTCCTATGGAAGTAACACAACCGTTAACTGGCTGGTAGGAAATACTGAAATCGATCCGTTGTTTGTTGATGCGAACGCGGGAGATTTCAGTTTATCAGAACACTCTATTTGCATAGATTCTGGAATAGCTTATTTTGAGTATGAGGGTGAAATACTGATTGATGTCTCTGAAAATGAGTATTATGGCAGAACCCCGGATTTAGGATCACATGAATACTTTTTCGATAAAATTGAAATTGAGGAATTGCCACCTGGTATAAATAAGCTGATCGCTTATCCTAATCCGTTCAATCCTGAGACAAATATTATGTTTTACGTGGAGGAAAGTGGATTAGTGGATTTGAGTATATATAATATCAAGGGTCAGAGAGTTCGGAAGCTGATGGCTGGATATGTGGATGCGGGAGAGCATCGGGTAGTATGGGATGGGAGAGATGAGAATGGTGATAAAACGGGATCGGGAGTATTTGTGGGGAGATTGAAATTTGGAGACAGAATTGCAATACGAAAAATGCTGATGTTGAAGTAATTGTCTGAATTTAAGGAATAAATCTGAATCACCGCAGAGAAAAGTGATTAGCTGGAAAAAAAATATTAATAATTAAATATTATTATGCAGTATTGAATTAAG
>CAZAHZ010000454.1:0-2544 GCA_964485055.1 uncultured Candidatus Cloacimonadota bacterium | reverse complement strand
ATGAAGCCCGGATGTTTGTCCGGGCTTCATATGTAGCTTAATCTTTCCAGATTAAGTCTTAATTCCATCAAACTGGAAAGTTTGATCTACATTATAATGGCTTTTTCCCAACTCTCCAATAATTTTTTTGTTAACTTAGTAAAAATGGTTAACATTGTTAACAGATTATCCACTTTATTTTTATAATGATTATTTAGCAAAATAAATTTTGTCATCTTTTTTGACAAAAAATATTTTGTTAAAATTACAGTTATTCGTCAATGTGATATAATGAAGTAAAAAACCCTAAGATATATTTATGTTGCTTTATGAGATATTATCACCTAAAATAATGATTTTTCTTGACATATTTCAGAACAATGTCAGTTTATGAGATATAGGCACATAAGGGAGAATATAGAAATGTTAATAAAATTCAGAGTTAAGAATTTCTTGTCGTTTTACGAAGAGCAGGAATTGAGTATGATTAAGAGTAGAGTTACCAAACATCCTGATCATGTATGTATTACTAAATCAACTCAACCCAGTTTATTACGCAGTGCAGCAATCTTTGGGGCAAATGCTTCAGGTAAATCTAATCTGATCAAAGCTGTGAAATTTTGCCGGGATATCATTACAGGAAATTCTATTAACAGAGAAACAATACAGGTTCCAATATATAAACTTAATGCTGATCCAGACCCGGTAAGCAGTTTTATTTTTGATATCCTTACTAATGGAAACTGCTATGAATATGGATTTGAGATTAATAAAGGTAAGCTACAAAAGGAATGGCTTTTAAAGACAACTAAAACCAGTTCGAAACCTGTCTATATTAGGGAAAATGGCAAGATAAAATTTACTATCAAAGCAATAAAAAAGTATCAGCCAATCTACGATAATCTGGAATATGAACTGAAAGACCAGCAGTTAGTACTAACAATGGTTAATCAGAAAAATCCTGAAGTCATCATCTCCGAATTGCGAGATGTATATCTCTGGTTCAAAGATAAATTACAGATAATATTTCCTGATAGTCGCTATTTACATTCCCATGCCCAGATGCGTGTAGACACAGAATTCAAAGATTTTATCATTAATATGATCAGGATTTTTGATACCGGAATTGAGGGTTTCAAGTCAAATAGTTACCCGTTAATGGATAAAAAAGTAAATTTACCAGATTTGATTAAGCGGGATATCGCAGAAAGTATAGAAAAAAATGAAGTGGTTCTTCTTTCCGAACAAAGGGAGTATTTCTTGATTCATAGAGATGAGAATGATGAGCTTACAGCAGAAGAATTAGTAGTAATTCATAGAAAGAATATCAGTAAAGAAGAAGTTGAATTTCATTTCAGGGAAGAGTCAGAAGGCACCCTTAGAATATTCAATCTGTTACCTGTATTATATCAGTTAACGAAGAAAGACAGTGTAGTAATGATTGATGAAATAGGCAGAAGCCTTCATTCACTGATTCCCTTGAAATTTCTGGAACATTTTTATAAGACCTGCAAAAATCATCAGAATCAGCTAATAATTACTACTCACGAGCTTATGATGCTTAATCTTGATCATTTCCGCAGAGATGAGATCTGGTTCATTGCCAAAAACTCACAAAATGCCAGTTGTCTGTATTCACTTGAAGAATTTAAAACAAGATTTGACAAAGAATTATTATCTGCTTATTTAGATGGCAGATATAATGCCATACCAATTCTTTAGGCGGGAAAGATGACTCCACCCTCCAAATATCAGAGCAAATCGCGTAAGTCAAAGATACGAAATACTGCAAAATATTATCTATTTCCAGAAGGAACAAAAACAGAATACAAATATTTTGATGAAGTAGAATTAAAGCGAATACTAAATATTACTAATCTGGAAGTAATCCTAAAAGAAGATACATCAACTTCTGATCCCGTAAATTTATTTAAATTTGCCACTGGATATTTAAAAAAGAACAGAATAAAGCCGGACAATGATAACATTGTAGTATTTGTTTTTGATTTGGAAATGGGTCAAAGTAACCGATATGAACGATGCAGGCAGTTAAAAAATCTTATTGGTGAAAATAGCGATAAGTACAGAATTTATATTTCTAACCCTTGCATTGAGCTGTGGTTTATTATGCATCATGAAAGATTTGAAGGACTGCATGAACATGATTACAGCGACCCAAGAAGTTGTAAAACCAAATTTAACGAATTATTCAACGGTAAATACAAGTTGCTTTATGACAGGCTGGATATTGCCAGAAAAAATGCCAGAAAATTATTGGCTGATAATAAATTGAATGACCCTGATCCATGTTTGGAAGATATAATTTTTACTACACTTCATTTGCTGTTTGAGGAATTAGAGAAAAGTAGAGTATTTAATAGATAAGTCCACATTGAAATGTTTACAATATCGAGAAAAGTAAGGTCACTATGATTCGGTAACTGGACGGTAATTGTTTTAGAAAGCTGCGTTTTCTCAGGGGCTGAATAGCAATCTCATTGTATTCAGACGAGACTGTTCAACTTAACTTATTGAAAAATAAGGATAAGAAAAACTTATGATGAA
>CAZAHZ010000453.1:0-2549 GCA_964485055.1 uncultured Candidatus Cloacimonadota bacterium | reverse complement strand
ATTGATATCTCATCTATTCACAATTTATTGAATATAACAATGTTGGACTTATCAGAAAATCAAATCGAAGATATTTCTTCAATTAAAGGTTTAATTAATTTAAAAAAACTAGTTCTTTCTGTTAATAGAATATCAGATATATCACCATTAGAAAATTTACTATTGTTAGAAGATTTAGATCTATTTGATAATCAAATAGAAGATTTATCATATTTAAGAAATCTTTCAAACTTAAGGACATTACACTTAGGAAATAACCGAATTACTGATATTTCTGCGATAAAAGAACTAACTTGTTTATCTTTTTTGGATTTGAGATACAACCTAATTGAAGAATTACCAGAATGGATTACTGATTTTAGCATGAATGTTATCTTTGGAGTTAGGCGAAGAGAAGGGTGCATTAATTTATATAAAAATAAATTAAAAAAACCACCTGTAGAAATCGTCCAACTGGGAAAAAAGGCAATAAAAGACTATTATGAACAGATAAAGAAAGAACAGGGTAAAACGGAATATCTATACGAATCCAAACTACTGATCATAGGTGAGAGTAGAGCAGGTAAGACTTCATTTGCAGTAAAACTAAAAGATGCTGATGCTGAGCTTCCTTATGAAGAGGATTATACTTTAGGAATAGATGTCGGAAAATGGGATTTTACCTTTATTGATCCGAAACACCCTGAAATTGGAGAACAAAAATTCTATGTAAATCTTTGGGATTTTGGAGGGCAGAAAATCTACAGGGGAACTCACCAAATATTTTTCAGCGATAAGACTTTGTACGTTTTAGTTAGTGATACGAGAGAAGTTAAAACTACTATTTCTTACTGGTTGAACAGCGTGGAGCAATTTGCAGGAAATGACAGTTCACTTATTGTTGTAATTAATAAGAGATTAGATTATACTGCAGATTTTGATGTGATTGATTATATAGAACGATTTAGTAAATTGATCAAAGCTGTAGAAGAAGTCAATCTTAAAGATGATAGAACTGGGATTCTTCGATTACAGGAAATTGTCCGGAATCGCTTAAAAGAATTACCAGGTATCGGAGATCAATTACCTCCTTCGTGGGTGAAAATCAGAAAAAGACTTTTGAAAGAAATTGATAATTTCATTTCATTTGATAAATTTCGATCAGTTTGCAAAGAGTATGATATCTCTGATATAAGCAGCATCAGAACTCTTAGTGGCTATTTCAACCGGATTGGAGTATTTACTCATTTTATAGATGATCCGGTCTTACAGGACAGAATTTATCTTGATTCCAACTGGCTGGTGAAGAATATTTATAAAGTGCTGGATGATAAAAAAGTTAAAGCGCGACAGGGAAGAATAATGGAATCAGATATAATGGATATCTGGATAGATGATACATTATTGATGGAAAAACACAAATTGACGCAGCTAATGCATAATTTCGGATTAATGTATCACGTTAGAAATACCAATAATTACGTTGTACCTGCTCATTTACCAGAAGAAATGCCTTATGAAAAATGGAAATATGAAGATGATGATGAAATTCTAATCATTATTTATGAATTTGATAAATATATGCCAGATAGTTTGATTTCGCGGATAATAGTTGCCTTACACAAGCATATCTATGATCAGGATTTGGTCTGGAGGAGAGGTGTAAATATTGAGTATGATGGTTCTTTTGCTGAGATCATTAAGACTTACGAAGCACCAAACAGATTTAAAATCAGGTTATGGGGTACTGGTAAAGAAGAATTACTGGAAATTATCAGAGTAAAAATAAATGAAGAACTGGAACCATATAAAAAGTTGAATTATAAAGAGCTGATTCCCTGTAATTGTCCAGTATGCAAAAAATTAAAAGAGCCTAACTTTTATGAATTTTCCGATTTGAAAGAGAGAAGAAAAGTTGGAAAAACTACAGTAGTTTGTAAGAAGAATAATTTTAAAGATGTAAGTGTTAATGAATTATTGCAAATTTTCACGAAAGTTAAGGAGAAAAATAATATGCCATTCACTGATAAAATAATCATAAAGATATTTCTTGCTTCGTCTGATGAGTTAAAAGATGAAAGAGATCAGATAAAACAATTTATTAGTGATGAGAATGATAAATATTTTAAGCAAAATACCCATCTTAAATTAGTCAGATGGGAAGATGAAGAAAAAGGCTTTCAAAAGTACGGTTACCAGGAATATTTGGATGCCAAAATTTCCAAGTGTGAAATATTTATTTCGATGTTTTTCTCAAAAGTTGGTAAATTTTCAAGAGAAGAATTTGATATAGCAAATATAGGTTTCAAGAATGGAGAAAATCCAGTAAAACTCTATGTGTATTTCAAAAAGGATGGAAATGAAATTGAAAATGACAATTCTGAGATAGTAGAAATTAAAGAATTAGAAGAATACATAATTAATGCAGGTCAAACTTTTAGTAGTTTTTCATCTATCCCAGATCTCTTATTTCAGCTAAAGTTCCAATTAGATTTGATAATCCCGAAGATTATAGGTTGTAAATACTTATTCAAAAGTGTCCAGTATTTTAATTGAAAAGTGTACCACTT
>CAZAHZ010000452.1:0-2555 GCA_964485055.1 uncultured Candidatus Cloacimonadota bacterium | reverse complement strand
CATCTTGTTCCAAATAACCAAATTCTCTCTTTTTGTGATTAAACAAGCCAAAATTACCTGCAAATAAATCAGTTACGATAATATCATGTCCCCCTCAATCTACCTGTGACTCCAGAGTGACTCCCCTGTGGGTTACAAAAGTATGGAACAGAATTATCCCAAATAATTACCCCATTGGAATTATCAGAATAATATTATACGTTTCACCCTCATAATATTAAACTCTCTCCTTGATCTTCTTCATTCTTCAGCCCAGCTCCAGCCCTGCCTCTGGTTTGCCACAGAACTGGATAAGTTGCACACGACTGGTAAGGGATTTCGGGGAATGCCTAAATATTTAAACGCAAAGGACGCAAAGGGGCAAAGGACGCAGAAGAAGAGGGAGCGAAGGGGAAAGGGGATATTGTAAGGATTTGGACGAGATCGAGGAGAGTGGAAGATTTGGGGGATGAGGTTTTTAAAAGATTTTCAGGAGAGTATTTTGGTCATTTTCTGGTGTGGAATATTGATTTCGGTGAATATTTCACCAGTCGTGGTGTAGCCCAGTTTGAGGTAGAAGTGGATGACATTTTCACGGGCGTGGAGGAAGATTTTGTGGAAGCCTTTTTCGAGTGCGATTTTTTCTGAAAATATAACCAGGTTTCTGCCGATGCCAAGTCCCTGCAGCTCTTTTTTGACAGCTACCTGTCGCATGCGGAGCAGTCCTTCATTGAAGGGAATCAGGCAGAGGTAGGCAATGATCTGGTTTTGATATTTGGCGACAATATGGATATGAACGGCTTCTTCATCAAATTGAGTAGAGGAGAATTTTAAGCCTAAGGGCTGCCTGAGCAGCTTGTAGCGGAGGGCAATCGCCTGTCGGTAATCCTGCGACCAGTGGTCAACGACCCTGAAGACTATGTTATTCAGATCCATGATCAATCAATATTTAGATCAACCATCAGAGCCTTGTGATCAGACATATATCCTCTACTGACCACGTAAGGTCCGGACATCGAACCGAATAAATGATCATTGACCCAGACCTGGTCATAGCGATGCCGGGGCTTTTCAGCGGGAAAAGTATAACCGGGTTTGTCAGGATAATTCCGGAGCCAGACATCCCGTAACCCCGCCAGCGAAAGAATTTGATGCGGTACGCCATCAGGATCGCAATTAAAATCCCCGATTATGACCAGTGGAGTATCGGCAAACCGCTCAGCAAAAAGAGCCGTTTCACGGGCATTACTGAGTCTGCCGGCTTCATCAAGACCCCAGTGGAGATTGGCACAGACCAGCTCTCCGCTACCGGTCTGCATCCTGCACCAGAAGATACTGCGGCGGTTTTTATCAGTAGAGTCTTCCGGTCTGGTCAGGAAATAATTACCATGCTCAAGAATATTCCGGCTGGTGATAATAGATTTACCTTCCCAGATAACATTATCTTCCAGGGAAGGACAGGAATAATTATCAGGATAGAACATAGCGGGTGAAGTGATAATGCTTGAGGACGTGAAAAATCCAGCCTTCTGCATAAGGGAGAGCAGTTCTTCGGCAGCATTTTGATATGAATTCCGGCAGGAAGGTTGTTGTGGATTGAACCTTACTTCCTGAAGACAGATGATATCCGGCGGGAACATGATCAGTGTTCCGAAAATCTCGATTTTACGCTTTTCCCAGTTAGGATGATCATCATAATTGGCAATATTAAGAGATATTATCGTCATTTTTATTAAGAGTGCTGCGGATTAAAACCGGAATATGTAAATCAGGGAGATTTTTCAGGAATTCAACAAGCTCCAGCAGGTCTTTATTGTGCAAACGCAGACAGCCACGGGTAATGCGCTTGCCGATGGAGTTTTCTTCATGCGTGCCATGGATACCGATGCCGGTCCAGGTATTGCCGGAGATAGTCTGGTCTGCTTTGGTTTCCAGCCTGATGAACCAGGGACCATAAGCTTTGACAGGACCTTTGCCATCGCCATAATCAAACTGCCAGTTTGCGGAAGGCTCAATACTCTCGATCTTGAAATCACCTTCAGGCGTCCGCCAGTCACCTACTTTCTGCTTATCACCGGAATTTTTGCCGATTGCCACCTGGAAATCCTTGATAATTTCACTGTTATGGAAAAGTTTCAGGGAAAACTTATCCTTTTCTATGGTAATATAATATTCTGGCATATTAATATCCTTTTTTGGGGGAACTTCGTTATCACTTACTTCTATTCGAACATCTACGGATTGATCAGAAAATCGGGGATTATGGAAAATGTAAAATAAACCAGCAATAATCAAAATTATGATGATAATGGAAGCCAATAAACTTATTTTCACTATTACTCCACCTTTTCGCAGAGATTTATGCCCTTATCCTTGAGGAATTCGGACTGCATACTAACCTTTTTCAGAAATTCCGGCATAGTGTATCTCTGCTTCGCCCAGCCGGTTTCTGCTATCGCTGCTGCTGTTCTCAACGATGGCTCTGACTGTGGGCATCACCGTCTGCGTGCCGGCCTTTTCCGACGCCGTTAGTCTGCGCATCATGCGTGAAGAGTTTGGCCGAGGCTTTTACAATC
>CAZAHZ010000451.1:0-2560 GCA_964485055.1 uncultured Candidatus Cloacimonadota bacterium | reverse complement strand
AGGCGGTGGTCCCCCACCCCAGTTCCTTTGCCTTGTCCATAATACTCTGAAAAGCTTCACTGCCCCAGGTATTATTAAAGGATGCAGCAACATTTTCCAGTCCACCGGAAAAGAAGAACCAGAATATTGCCAGCACTGTTCCGATCAGGGGAATAAAGAAAGCTATCCGCATAATGTTTTTTACTTTCCTGATCCCGGTATAGGCTATATACCAGAATATCAGCACCCAGATAATTCCACCAATTGTCTGCCACAATGGAGTCTGCATGGATTCTCCCAGACTCGTTATCCAGGCTATGCCACTGGAAAGCCCGGCAGTGGAGAACATCGCTCCGATCAAGCCTACCACCAGATAGCCTAAAACACCGCTGGATATGCCATAACCGATAAATAACAGCCAGGCGCTCAAAAATCCCAGAGTGGGTCCCATTACACGGCTCACAGCTATATATATCCCTCCTGAACGCGGCATAGTTGCCGAATTTATCGCCACCAGCAAAGTTATTGGTAAAAATATCAAAAGCCCCAGCAGAAATGCTAATGGCAAATTTGCTCCCGGAAAATCTGCGGCAGTGGATACGGAATAAAACATCACACCACTGGCAGCAGGACCTGCTACTACAAAAATGAAAACGTCAAACCACGAGAGATCACGCACCATGCCTGAAGCCCGACGGTTAAAGATTACCCCTTCACTCATAATTTCTCCTTTGTTAATTATTTCTCACGATTTTAAACTCATTTTGAGCTGCTAATACCTATAAAAATATCATCACAAGAGTTATTATATTAAAATGTTTCTTAATCATGCCATCCCACACTTCAAAATTTCTATCATTATCATTCAGTTAACAACGTTCACTCGGTCACCATGTACACCTCAACCGTTTCGTCCATATAATTCTCAAAATAAACACTTTACGATAATTCGCGATACTTACTATCCTGTCAACCTAAAATTGTCTTATGCATTTTTTTTTTGCAATTGTACACTGTATTTCTATGCTCAACAAAAATCACCTGCATAAATGGAAAAGTTAATGATCCACCCAAAGAGTAAGTTTTAATCAGCTAAGCAGAAGTCCAAGCTTAGCCTGTTACAATACATTTCCTTTGCAGTAATAAAAATTTTACATTACATTATCCGTGTTTACCCGTGTAATCCGTGGCTAAAGATTCTTACATTATATTCCGCGGGGGTCAGCCCATACATCCCCATACCGCACACTTCCAGCAGATCACCCAGCTTACTTCACAGATTATGCTGCCGCACGATATTCCAGTTCTTTCGGTAATTCGCATCAAACCACCGGATATGATACTTCTCCCACACCTGCTTAAATTCCGGCGAAGACGCTTTCCAGCATTCTGTCACCTGCTTTTGTGCCACAAAATAATAATCTCCCTGCTCAGTATGAGCATGTTCATAAGGCTGTCGTGAATACATAAACCGCTCCCGGAAACTGCTGCGATACAATATCCAGCTTTCCGTTTTTCCCACCATATATTGCAGCCATACCGGCGGTATAATCCCCCTCCGATAGACTTTCTTCTTCTCAAAATAAGGCAGCAACTTTGTTAGTATTTCCGCCAGATGCTCCGCAAACCAGTTATTATAAACTTCTTCCAGTTCCTCTTCCGCTCCGATCACCTGCACCTTTCGCTCGCAATAAAGCCGTCCCTGATAATAGCACTTGATCTCATAATCATGTCCTTCCTTAAAAACAAAATTCAGCTTGGATCGTGGTGCCAGATTCATGTTAATACGCATCCCATTAATTTCCACGCCATAAATTCCCCGCATTCGTAAATTAAAAAAAGTATTGCAGGTAAAATCGTAACAACCGCCATAAACAAAATACAGAGTATAATAATATATCTTCTGCAAAATCTCTTTATAACCCTTATAACGCGGATTAGATAATCCTGCTGCCACCTTCACCACGCATTTCGTTCGACGGCTGAGAACAGTTGGCGGATATTTGGGAACATACTTATACTCATACACCCACGGCTGCCCATTCCGTTTCCGCCGGTAAACCTTATCCCCAAACCGCCCATGAATCTCACAAAAAGACTCAATAAATCCTGCCACATTTCCATCTTCTCTATAAGCCATAAAAACCTCCTTTTCAAGACTAAACGACTGTCAGACTGCACGGCTTCACGACGACAGGACTGCAGGACTTCACGATTAAGCCTCAAACCGTCTAACCTTCCAACCTTCCAACCTTCCAATCCTCAATCCCTCTTTCCCTCTTTATCATCTCACGTCTCACTGTGGCAAAGCCACTCTACTTCGTCAACTACTTTATTTGCAATATATTAAACCTTGCATATATCTGCATATATCTGCCTACATCCGCATATATCTGCATATAACTTTTTTTAGTGACAGGTGACAGGTGATTGGTGACTGGAAATTCGTGAGACGGGAGACGGGGAGAGGATGTAATCTGTAAACGGTGAACGGTGATCAGTGTAGCCAGAGCATCTTGCTCTGGATTTTGCGTACACAGACCATCCTGGTCTGGATTACATTACATTCAATATTCAATTC